>NZ_JAWDJM010000007.1:0-136560 GCF_032465715.1 Paraclostridium sp. MRS3W1
ATAATATATTCTGCCATAGAGTTTATAAAATCTATATTATCTATCTTCTCATTTATATCAAAGCCTAAAATAGATAATATAGATTTTTTTATGCTCTTTATTCCTTGTATTTGAGTATCTCTATCATTTATGTATACATCATATATTACATTTAACAGGTTATTTATTATGTCACTATCTTCATAGTCTTTTATCTTTAAATCTATATATCTATCTATACTTTGAATTACTTGTATTCTCTTCATTTCAAATTTAATAACTTCTACTTTTTCCATCTCATATGTAAATTCAATTATCGTTGATTTAATTTTTTGCATCAATTCTTCATACTCTATGTCTTTATTTTCTATAATAGAGTGAATTAATGTATTGTAAATTAAACTAGAAATTAAAAAATCATTCATATATTCATTTTTCTTATTATACAATACATAATACTTTATAACTTTTACAACTTCTTCTTCACTTTTTTTCATGTTTGTATTGGATATTATAACTGGTAATAAAATATTTACTATATTTATATCATCTAGCTTTTCACCATAAAATCTATAATAAAGTAATTCATCTCTTAATCTATTTTTATCTATTTTTACATATCTCTGAGCTAAATCATCAATTAAAGACTTAGTATTCAAGATAATCATATTTTTTATATATTTATCCTCAATGCTAAATGCATTTATATATGCTTTTTTTAATAACTCTTCTTTCATAGATACTACCTTCCTAACCCTCAAACTATTTTATAGTTTTATCAATTAATTAACTTGATATACTTTTATAATATAATAGCTTTGATTTTTAAAAAAAATAGGCAGCTATTAGCTGCCGTAAATGTAGGGGGGGAGTAGAATAGTGTTTATATACTCTACTTCCATATATATCTTTTGATTCTAATAAACTCATATTTCAGAGCCATTTCTTAATTTAATTATACAATACCCCAAATTTAGATGTAAAGTATTATTTTTCGACAAACGCGTATTTACTACATTCTTTCAGGCGCACCCATACCTAATATAGAAAGAGCATTTTCTATAGTTTGTTTTGTAGCTGCAACTAATGCTACTCTAGCTTTTTTAACTTCTATATCATCTACTAATATAGGATTATCATGATAGAACTTATTAAATGCTTGTGCTAAATCTAATACAAATCTTGTTACTATATGTGGTTCATTTTTTCTCATTGATGCTAATATACTATCATTAAATGATGCTATTAATTTTAAAACTTCCGAACTGTCAGCATCACTTAATACGCTATAGTCTACATCTGCAGTTACATCCATGTTAGCTTTTCTTAAAACAGAACAACATCTAGCATGAGTATATTGTACATATGGACCTGTCTCACCTTCAAAGCTTAATGTTCTTTCCCATGAGAAAGTATAGTCTTTTATTCTACTATTAGATAGTTCTTGGAATACTACAGCTCCAACTCCAACTTGTTTAGCTATTTCATCTACATTTTCAGCATTTGGGTTTTTAGCTAACATAGTTTCCTTTGTTTTCTCTATAGCTTGTCTTAATACAGACTCTAAAAATACTACTCTTCCTTTTCTAGTTGACATTGTACCTTCTTCTAATGCTACCATTCCAAATGGAACGTGAACCATATCTTTAGCCCATTCAAATCCTATTAACTCTAAGACTTTAAATAGTTGTTGGAAGTGTAAACTTTGTTGAGATCCAACTACGTATATACACTTTTCAAAATCATAATTTTCTTTTCTGTAAAGTGCAGCAGCTAAGTCTCTAGTCATGTATAATGTTGACCCATCTTTTTTAGTTATAAGCGCTGGTGTCATATTATATTCTTCTAGGTTTACTATGTTTGTTCCCTCAGATTCTTCTAATAATCCTTTATCTTTTATTATATCTATTACTCTATCCATTTTATCTGAATAGAAACTTTCTCCTGCATATGAGTCAAATTCTATATCTAATAAGTCATATACTCTTGAGAATTCTTTTAAACTTTCATCTCTAAACCACTGCCATAAATCTTTAGCTTCTTTATCGTCATTTTCTAATTTAGTAAACCAAGCTCTAGCTTCATCTTCCATTTCTGGATGTTTTTCAGCCTCATCATGGAATTGTATGTACAGTTTTAATAGTTCTGGTATTGGGTTAGATTCAACTGCTTCCTTATTTCCCCATTTTTTGAAAGCTACTATAAGCTTACCAAATTGAGTTCCATAATCTCCAAGGTGATTTACTCTTACTGTGTTGTATCCTTGAGAATCATATATTTTATATAAAGCATTTCCTATAACTGTTGTTCTTATATGTCCTATATGGAAAGGCTTAGCTATATTAGGAGATGAGAAGTCTATAACTACTGTCTTATCTTTTCCTAATTCACTATGTCCGTATTTTTTTCCTTGAGTTAATACATCATTTATAACATTTTTAGCTAATTGAGATTTATTAACGAAAAAGTTAACATATCCTCCCGCTGGTTCAACTTTTGATATAGCATCTTTTGCTTCTATACTTTCAGCTAAATCTGCAGCTATCATATTTGGAGCTTTTCTAAATACCTTTGCTAATCTAAAGCATGGAAATGCGTAATCTCCCATCTCACTATTAGGTGGTATTTCTATTAACCCAACTATTTCTTCTAAAGATAAATCTTCTATTTTTTCTTTTAACGATTTGGCTACTTCTATTTTAAAATCTTGCATATCAGTACTCCTTCCTTATTCTTATAACACTTTATGATAAAACAAATTATACTTTTTTTCAAGTATCTGTCTACTTTTCCAAATCTTTCTCATTGATAATGTGTATTCCTTGATTTTTTAGGATTGCAGCTGTAACACCTTGCCCATTAATTTTTTTTCCTGTAAATGTTCCATCATATATTTTATTACTTCCACAAGACGGACTTCCTTCCTTTAAAATTGCTTCACTACAATTATATAATTGTGCTATTTTTAAAGCTTCTTTAGCACCCTTTATAAAATTTTCTGTTGTGTCTATTCCATCTTTATTTTTAACTTTACATTTACCTGATAAAACATCAAATCCATTTCCATTTTCAATTTCACATGGAATTCTTGGTGTACTTAATCCACCTAATTGTTCAGGGCAAACTAAAACAAATTGTTTGCCCTTTAAATATTTCTTAACTATTTCATGGTTGTTATTATCGCCATCATATTTACAGTTTATTCCTAATAAACACGCTGATACTAATATCATTTTTTATCTCCTTATTTTAAAGTTACTATTGTAACTCCCATACCACCTTCGCCATATTGACCTGGTCTTTGAGATTTTACATGTTTATGTTTTTTTAACATTTCAGTTATTCCACTTTTTAATACTCCTGTTCCTATCCCATGTATAACAGTTACTTTTTCAAGCCCTGCTAAACATGCATCATCAAGGTATTTATCTACCTCTTCTCTAGCTTCTTCTAAAGTCATACCTCTTAAATCCACATCATTTTTAACTCTTCCAGATTTAGATTTTATAACATTTCTAGTAGCCTTTGTAACTGTAGACTTTGGATCTTTTTTAGCTTTTTCTAAAGATTTAAATGGCAAGTTCATTTTCATTATTCCTATTTGAACTACAGCTTCTTTTTTATTATTATCTGCTGTAACTACAGATCCTTGTTGATTTAAAGTTATTACCTTTACTTCATCTCCAGGATTTAATTCTTTTATTTCTCTTGATGATGTTTTTGGAACTATCATACTTTTTACACTTGGTTGTAATGCACCCATAGAATTTGAGATTTCTTTTCTTAATTCTTCTATTTTTCTATTTTTATCTTTAGACATGCTTTCTTGTTCTAATCTTCTAAGCTCTTTTATAACCGCCTCTGTCTCTTCTTTCGCTTGTCTCGTAATTCTAAAGGCTTCTTGCCTAGCTTCTTCTAATAATCGCTCTCTTTGAGCTGCTATTTTATCTAACTTAGATTCATATTCTTCTTTTAGCTCTTGAATTTCTTTTCTTAATCTAGATGCTTCTTCTCTTTCTTCAACAGCTTCTACTCTTGATTTTTCTAAGCTATGAATTACATCTTCAACAGCTATAGTATCTGTATCTATAAACTCTTTAGCTCTATCTATTACATAATCACTTAACCCTAATCTTTTAGATATTGCAAATGCATTAGATTTTCCTGGAACTCCAATGAATAATCTATATGTTGGTCTTAAGTTTTCTAGGTCAAATTCTACTGCTGCATTTTCTACACCCTCTTTAGTAAGTGCATAGTGTTTTATCTCACTGTAGTGAGTAGTCGCTATACATTTAGCTCCTGCCATATTTACATCTTCAAGTATTGCTATTGCAAGTCCTGCACCTTCTACAGGATCTGTTCCAGCTCCTAACTCATCAAATATTACCAATGAGTTTTCAGTTACTTCATTTAATATAGATACTATATTAGTCATATGAGATGAAAATGTAGATAAACTTTGTTCTATACTTTGCTCATCTCCTATATCTGCAAATACATTGTCATAAACGCACATACTCGTTCCATAGTCTGCAGGTATGTGTAACCCACTTTGTACCATAAGCGCAAATAGTCCTACAGTTTTAATCGTAACAGTTTTACCTCCTGTATTAGGCCCTGTTATAACTAATGTATGGAACTCCTCACCTAGTCTTATGTCATTTCCTACCACGCTTTTTCTATCTAATAAAGGATGTCTTCCATTTTTTATATTTATATAATTTTCTTTATTTAGCTTTGGTTCTATACCTTTTAATGCTAATGATAATTTACCTTTTGCAAATGCGAAATCTATCTTTCCTAGAATTTCTTGATTACTTAATATATCATCACTTATCTCTCCAACGATAGCTGATAATTCACTTAGTATTCTTTCTATCTCTTCTTTTTCTTTTAATCTAAATTGTCTAAGTTCATTATTCATCTCAACTATGCTCATAGGCTCTATAAATAAAGTTGCTCCTGATGACGATTGATCGTGAACTATACCTGATACTTGGCCTCTATATTCAGCCTTTACAGGTACTACAAATCTATCTCCTCTTATTGATATAATTGCATCTTGTAAATATTTTTGGTAAGTTGATGAACTGATTATTCCATTTAATTTAGAACGTATAGATTGATTTTTTTGTATTATTTTTCTTCTTAAAGATCTTAATTCACTTGAAGCGCTATCTGAAATTTCCACTTCACTAACTATAGCATTGTATATCTTGTCTTCTACTTCCCTATAAGTATATAGCCCACTTGATAATGCTTGTATTATTGGGTAGTTGAAATCTTCTTCTTCACTTGAAGATAAGTTGTTGTTTAAAAGTCTCGCTACCCTCAAAGTATCTGCTATCATTAATAAACTTCCAGGATCTATAGACGCTCCAACTTTTGCTCTTTTAACTTTATCTTCTACATCATGTAGACCTTGTAGGTTTATTCCACCTTTTTTTATAAGTATCGATTGAGCTTCGCTAGTTTCTTCTAGCATATATTTGACTTCTTCATAGTCTGAACTAGGTACTAATTCATTGATGTATTTTAACCCTAAAGAAGACGAAGCTTTTTCTTTTAATAATGATGTTATCTTATCAAACTCTAAAATTTTCAACGATTTTTTATTCATGCTTCCTCCTAAAGAAATTTTTATGTAAATTTTAAGTGTATTTTATGTAATTTTGTACTATACTATTTATATATTATACATAATCAAATCTATTTTGTGATATATATAATTTAATTTAATTTTTAGCAAGGAGATGTTTTTTATGAACAGTGTTTTAAAAGATTTACAACCTAGTTTAGTTTTTAAGTATTTTGAAGAGATATCTCAAATACCAAGAGGATCAAAAAATGAAAAAGCTATAAGTGACTACTTACGTAATTTTGGTGAAAGCTTAGGGTTAGAAACTATTCAAGATGAAAGTCTAAATATAATAATAAGAAAGCCAGCAACTCCTGGATATGAAAATGCGCCTGGCGTAGTACTTCAAGGTCATATGGATATGGTTTGTGAGAAGAATAAAAGTACTAATCACGATTTTATGAAAGACCCAATCAAATTAAGAATAGATGGAGATTATATATATGCAACTGATACAACTTTAGGTGCTGATAACGGTATAGCTGTTGCTATGGGACTTGCTATACTTGCTTCTAATGATATAGCTCACCCAGCTTTAGAAGTTCTTGTAACTGTTGATGAAGAAGCTGGTATGACTGGTGCAATGGCACTAGATGGTAGTTTAGTAAAAGGAAAATACATATTAAACTTAGACTCAGAAGAAGAGGGTTATCTTTTAGTAAGTTGTGCAGGTGGAGTAACTGCTTTATCAACTTTACCAGTTAACTTTGTAAAACCAGAAACTCCTAGAAAAGCTTATTTATTAGAAATAAAAGGATTACTTGGTGGACACTCTGGTATGGATATAATAAAACAAAGAGGAAATGCTAATAAGTTATTAGGAAGACTTTTAAATTCTTTACATGTTGATTTTGATATTGCAAAGGTTGAAGGCGGTTCTAAAAATAACGCTATCCCTCGTGAAGCTGATTGTGTAATAATGGTTAACAACGATCAAATAGATGAGTTTTTAACTCACGTAAAAGATATAACTAATACATTTAAACATGAATTAAGCACTTCTGATCCAGGACTTGAAATAGTATGTTCTGAAACTAATTCACCTGAATCAATACTTGACTCTACTTCTAAAAATAGAGTTATAAAAATGCTTAACTTAATACCAAATGCTATCCAAACTATGAGTATGGATATAGAAAACCTAGTTGAAAGTTCTACTAACTTAGGTGTTGTTAGAACTACAGATTCTTCAGTTACATTTGAGTGTGCTGTTAGAAGTTCTGTTAAATCACTTAAAGAAGACATAACAAATAGAATGGATCTTTTAATATCTGAGTTTGGTGGAAGTCTTCAATTAATTAGTGACTATCCAGCTTGGGAATATACTAAAGGTTCACAATTAGAAAAAATATGTGTTGAAGCATTTAAAAATCTTACAGGTAAAGATCCTATAATAATGGCTTTACATGCTGGTCTTGAGTGTGGTTTATTACTTGACAAGATGCCTCATGCTGAAGCTATATCATTTGGACCTAATATGTACGATGTTCATACTCCAAATGAGCACTTAAGCATATCTTCAACTGAAAATACATGGAACTACTTAGTAGCAATATTAAAATCTATGAAGTAGTAAAATAAAAAACTCCTCTAAATTAGAGGAGTTTTTTTATTTCAATTTATCTATTGGCTTTTCAGCAACAATTATTATTTGTAATGCAGTTGTAAGTAATGAAGTTTTCTTTCTATACGCCATATATTTACTTTCCCATATATCACAATACTTTTCTTTAAATCTTTTTAATCCTTTAAATGAATAGAAATTTTGTCCATGAGAATATATTTGTGCCGCTATTTTTTCTGATAAAAATGAGTATTTTGATCTACCTACATTAGATAAAGGAGCCATACCCATATTAAATCTTTCATAACCTTGCTCTTTTCCCCATTTAAATAGATTTACAAATATAAAATCCATTATTCCATTGCATGTTTCATGTGAAAAACGCATTAAATCTATTGATAATGTTTTGTTGTTATCATACATAGGCATTAAATTACTAAAGCCTTTTATCTCATATTCATTATTTCTGACTATAGCTATTGGTTGTTTATTTAAATATTCCTTATCAAAGAATCCTATATAGAATCCTTTCTCTTGCCTTCCCCCTAACCATTCATCCGAAACCTCTTTTAATTGATCAAACATTTCATCTGAAAATGGTGGATGTATAATCTCAAATGTATAATTTTCTTTTTCTACTCTAGAAAGTGCATTTCTTACACTTTTCATTTTTCTACCTTCTAGTGTAAAGTTTTTTAAGTCAACTAATCCATCTTCACCTAATTTCATAAACTCATAACCAGTTTCATGTAAATCAGGCATCATAGTTTTATCTATAGCACAGAATACTGGTGAGTACCCATATAAATCAGCTAAATTGTAAAAATTCTCAATAGTATCAAGTACTTTTTCTTTGTTTCCTACTGGATTTCCAAGTATTACTATTTTATCAGCTGATATTTGATATTGAAGTAAAACATCTTTAGTTTCATTTATATATACAAATTTATCTTTTAAATAAATATAGTGTATTAATGGAGATCCTCCAAACTTCTCAATTATATTTTTAACATCGTCTTCACATTCATCTATATGTCTGCGAGGAAAATCATTATCTTTATTTATCTTATAAATCATCCATAATAAAAATATAGCAATTATAAGTCCGCTTATACTTAATCCTAGTAAAGATAATCCATAATGTTTGATAGATTGTATCTTATAGTTTGCAATAGGTAATTTTCCTATTTTCCCATTTAAGTTTGCATAAACTGTGTAAATGTATAAACCTTGGAAAGATAATAGCAAGATTATATCTTGTATAAATACTCCCCATCTCATTACGAAGCTTTCTCTATAAAATTGTTTTTTACCAACCCACAATAAGATTGCAACTATTGCTAGGTAAGCACTTCTATAATACCATGGATCCCTTATAAGAGTAATTACAACTGCTCCAATTATTAATGTTAGTGTTAGTTTATAAATTCCTTTTGATTTATAAATCATTACTCTAGACATTGCAATTAATAAGAATCCTATAACTATAGATATTCTTTGTGGTATATGAACTATCGAAAAACTAGATACTTTATTTAATATAAAAAATTTCCGAGCTAAATCAGGAGTTGCTTCAGTTATTAGCAAACTAACACCTGATAATAATACAAGCAATACTAGCCCTATATGTGCAATTTTTGATAAAGTTGTCATTATTATATCTTTTACATCATCATTTAAGTTCTTAAAGTAGTCTTGAGCATATAATAAAAGTCCTATAAGTAAAGGAATTATATAATATGAAACACGATATAAAAACATTGCTAATAATACCTTTTCTGATGGTACATTTAAAGTTTCTAGACCAAGTATCATCGTTATATCAAATGATCCTATTCCACCTGGAGCCATACTTACAATTGCTGCAACAATTGCAACTACAAATATTGGTAAGAATTTTGCAGCAGGAACTGGTTCTCCTAGAATTCTTATAGTGCTGTATATTAAGAATATCGTAGTAACCCACTCTAAAGCAGATATAATCATTATAATAACAGCATCTTTTATATCTGTTTTTTGATCTGCTGTTGATTTTAAAAATTTAAATACTAAATATATTGATAATATAGGAAAATAAGTGCTTATTAATACTGTCATTATACTTACAAATTGATTTAGTTTTATTTCTCCAAAGTTCGTTATAACATAAACAAAACAAACCATCGAAAATCCCGTAAGGTTTAAAGCAACTATCTTAGATATTTCTTTTACTAATAGCTTTGTATCTTTAACGTGATCTTTATAGAAATTAGTTTTTAGCGCTATTGCTGTACTACCTCCAAATCCAGCTATACTAGCAATAGAGCTTGCTATCCATGAATACTTATATAATTTAAGGTTGTTTAATTTTATTCCAACTCTTTTTTTAAGTATAAAATCATATAAACTTAATGGTAAATAAGATATTATTCCTAATAAAACTATTATTAGCATGTTTGACACTGTTAACTTATCTGCATACCTTTTAAATACATCCATATTAAAGGATTCAAATACATTTTTAAATTCTTTAATTACTACAATGAAAATTGCCAATGCAAAAATTATTTTTAGCCATTTAAACAATTTGTGCTTGTTCATTTATCAAATCCCTCCCTTAGTTTGTATATCAACAGTAATAAACTTGTACATATTTATATATTTTTTTACAAAATCCGCACAAGCAATACACTATATTATAACTTATCTGACTAGTTGCATAAATTAAATTTATAAAATATACTTACACAATTTTAAATTATACCCTAATTTACATAATTTAACAAAAAACTCTCCAAATTTCAATATTTGTGTACATTTTGTGACTTCATTTTATATATTTTTACACAAAAAATTTCTTATGTGTTTAGTTGCATAAAAAAGGATAATATGTAATATTAGTATACATATTATCCTTTTTTATTATTCAACACCTTTATAGTAATGACCGGATGTTAATCCAGTATTTTCAAGCTCTTTATATAATTTTTTAGATTTTATGCCTATATTAAAATCATTTTCTATACACTCTTCAAAAGCTTCAATTATAGACTTTATTTCTTCATTTGATTCAAATGTTAAATCTATTCTAAATACATTTATGCCAGCTTTATTTAATTCACTTAAATCTTCTAATACACATAGTGGTTTAGAATTGTATATACTAGTTCTACAGAAAATATCTTGAGATAATCTATAAGTCCCATCTTTAGCATCTTTTAGTGCATATAAACTCTTGTTGCAAATAGAACTTCTTTTATCTTTTTTACAGTTTCTAACTAAAACTCCCATTGGACAGTATTCACTAATCATAAGAGGTGTATATCCATAAACTATGCTTTCTATTTCACTATCAGTGTACTTTAACATATCTTTTATTTCTGTTAAATTTAACTCTTGAGATAAACAAATCGTATTTGCGCCTTCTGATTTATAGTGATTTATAGTTTCACTATTAAAAGAATTTAAGTAGCTATCTATATATATATCTTTTCCCTTATATAAATTTACACAACCTAAATTTCCAGCTTGTACAGGTACTTTTTCAACCTTATTTAAAATAGCATAATCTTTATTTCTAAGAATTCTAGGAGGAGAGTAGATAAGTTTTATATTATTGTAACAAGCTTCTTTAGCTTCTTTTAATGTGTTTATGTCTTCATAATATACTGCATCTATATCATATAATAACACAGTTTTTAATTGTTCTATATTCTTAACTTTAACTCTTAGTTTTATGTCTTTATCCTCTTTTATAACTTTTGGTGAGTACTTTATAAAAGAATCTTTGAAGTTTCTATTTTTTATAACGACTCTTTCATTACTTAATTTATCTATAGCATCTCTTCTAAGTTGATTTAATATACTTATTGGTAAACTTATATCTTCATCTATATCAACCTCTATATTTCTCAATACATATGCTGTGTTTCCTAGTTTCTTTATTTGAGATACTATTTTTTCCTCACTTAGAGCAACCTTCATAGCTTTCTCTACAAGCTTTTCATTTGTAACAGTTATATCATTTTCATACCCATCTTTTAGTCTAAGTTTTGGAGGTTGTCCAAGCTTTAATTCAATAGTCGCATCTATAGGAATTTTTATATTTTCAACATCTTCTTCAAATGATTTCTTAATAGTATTCAATAAATCACTATCTGATGTTTTATATACGATTTGTCCTTTTTTAGCTTCTCCTATAAAATCTAATTCTATAAGTTCTCCAGCTTCTCCTATATCACTTATTGTATTATTTTGCTTAATAATTCTTCCTATAGTTCCTCCACCTAAGTTAATTCCATCACCTTTTTTAAGTGTATTCTCTAATTTAATTTTTAAGCGTTTAGCTTTTTTATTGTAATCAATTACTTTTCCAATATAAAGTCCTACATTATTAGGTCGATTTGAGTTCATAACATCTTCTCCAACCTCTCCTAATAAATATCCTTTTGTGAACTTTCTATTGAATATAGTATATAAATTGTTCATAGTTTCATTTGATACATTTACTTGATTTTTTTCTAAATATGCATCTATAGTTTTTCTATAACTACTTATTACAGTTGCTACATATTCTGGACGTTTCATTCTTCCTTCAATCTTTAAAGAGTGTACTCCAGCTTCTATAACTCTATCTATTTCCTCTATTGTATTTAAATCCCTAGGGCTTAATAAATAATCGCCTTCTGTATCTATAACTTTGCCTGAATTTATGTCTATTAATTCATACTTTTGTCTACATGGTTGAGCGCATCTACCTCTGTTTCCAGATCTATTTCCTATCATACTGCTCATTAAGCACTGACCTGAATAGCATACACATAATGCTCCATGTACAAATATTTCAATATCAACATCAGTATTTTTACATATATGTTCAATTTCATCTATATTAAGTTCTCTAGCTAAAACAACTCTATCGAATCCAATGTTTTGTAAATATAAAGTATCTTCTAGAGAGTGAGCAACCATTTGTGTACTTGCATGTAATTCAAAGTCTGGTAGTAAACTTTTTATTAGTTTAGCCATTCCTATATCTTGAAGTATAACTGCATCAACATCTATATCATATAAATATTTTATATAATTAAGAAAATCATCTATTTCATATTGTTTTATAAGCGTATTTGCCGTTACAAATACTTTTACATTTCTTATATGCGCATACTTTACAGCTTCTTTTAATTCTTCTCTATCAAAGTTATTTGCTGAGGCTCTAGCACTAAATTCTTTTCCACCTAAATAAACTGCATTTGCTCCATTTTGTACAGCTGCTTTTAACGCATCAAAACTACCTACAGGTGCTAGTAATTCTGTATTCATAACTACCTCCTTATTGTCATTAAAAACTAAAACCTTCAGGTTATTTTTCCTGAAGGTTTCTAAAAGTATTCTATTATTTTAAAAGTTTTCCAGATGCTTTTATATAATTTAACTCTTGTTCTAACTCTATGTTTTTCAACTGTAAATCATATAATTTGTTTTGGAAATCTGAAGCTAACTTTTCAGCTATTTCAGTTTTCTCATTAGCTTCATCTAAATTCTTTTTAAGTTCTTCAATTTCTTCTTTAAGAGGATTCATTCCCTCTAATACATTAACTTTATTTTTTAGTTCTTCATTTAGAGAATCTATTTCATCTTGTTTTTTACCAAGCTCTTCAACTTTATTATTAAGTTCTAACTTTATTTTTTTCATCTCTAGTTGAACTTCTTGGTTAGGTTTTTCTGCTTTTTTAACTAATTCTTTATTCTCTTTAGTTAGCTTATCATTTTCTTCTGAACATTCAAATAGCAAATCAGTAATCGTTAATGCTGATAATATAGCTACTTGAGATGTACTAAGCATTGAATTAGCTTCTGCTATTCTGCTCATTTCTTCATCAACATAATGAGCTATTTTTATCATATAATCTTTAGATTTTTCAGATACCATAGGATATTCAGATCCATGTATCTTTACTGTAACTTTGTTCATCCTAACCCCCCCTACATTTGTTTCTTAATTAATTTGATCTTAAATTCGCATTTAGTTTTTCACTTAGCTCACTTACTATCTTATCATGAACTTTTGCTACGTCTTCATCAGTTAAAGTCTTATCTTTACTTCTGTAAGTTATTGAGTATGCTATAGATTTGTGCCCTTCTTCTATTTGAGCTCCCTTGTAAACATCAAATAATTGATAGCTTTCTAATATATCTGATCCATTAGCTTTTATTATATCTTCTATTTGTTTTACAAACACTTCATCCTTAACTAATAAAGCTATATCTCTAGTAGTTGCTGGATATTTAGGTAATGGATTATAAACTTTAGAATTATTTAAGTTCTCAAATACTAAGTCAATATCTATCTCTGCAACATATACTCTTTGATTTAAATCATAGTTTTCTAGTACATCTGGATGTAGCTCTCCGAATGTCCCTATACATATATTATTATACACTAATTTAGCACATCTTCCAGGGTGGAATGTTAAATTTTTAGTTTCTGGTTCAACTTCGTATCCATCAAATCCAACATTTGTTAATATAGTTTCTACTGCACCTTTTATAGAGAAGAAATCTACTTCTTTTCCGTACATTCCTATAGATAATTTCTTCGTTTCTACAGGTAATCCTTCTTGTGGTCTAAATGTATTTCCACATTCAAAAGCATAAACTTCTTCAACTTTATGAGATAAGTTTGTTGATATTACATCTAACATGTTAGGTATTAAAGTAGTTCTCATAACAGAAGTTTCTTCACCTAAAGGATTTATAATTTTAACAAATTCTCTTCTCTCATCATCTTCAGCTAAGTTTAGCTTATCTACTCCTCTTGGACTTACAAATGAATATGTTAAAATTTCATTTAATCCAACAGCTATAGAATTAGATTTTACATTATCCATAAATTTTTGTTTATTTGTTTTTACTCCTGCTGTAGCATTACCTTCTAAAGTTGCAGATGGTATATTTTCATATCCATATATTCTAGCAACCTCTTCTAATATATCAGCATCTTCACATATATCTAATCTAAAACTTGGTACTTCTAATTCTAACTTATCAGATGAAATTAAATTACACTTAAACTCTAATCTTTCAAGTATATTTATAAATTGATCCATAGGTACATTAACACCTAATAGTTTATTTATTCTTTCTGGGTTAGCAGTTATTTTTTGTACTTCTTCCTTTTTAGGGTAATAATCAAGCATACCATTAAGAACTGTACCGCAACCTAATTCTTCTATTAATTGACAAGCTCTATTTACAGCAGCTTCTGTTAGATTTACATCTATTCCTTTTTCAAATCTTGATGAAGCTTCTGTTCTTAATCCTAATTTTTTAGATGTTGCTCTTATATTTTCCTTTGCAAAACTTGCTCCTTCAAGGAATATAGATGTAGTGTTATCTTTTACTTCAGAGTTTTCTCCTCCCATGATACCAGCTAAATCTAAAGTCTTATCTTGGTTTCCTATAACTAACATATCTGATGTTAATGTTCTTTGGACACCGTCTAATGTAGTAAATTTTTCACCTTCTTGTGCAAGTTTTACTATCATCTTATCATATTTTATATCTTCTAAGTCAAATGCATGAAGTGGTTGACCAAGTTCTAACATAACATAATTAGTTATATCCACTATATTGTTTATAGGTCTCATACCTGCCTCTATAAGTCTTCTTTGCATCCAATATGGAGAAGGCCCTACTTTAACATCTTTAATAACCTTACCACAGTATCTTTTACATAATTCTGTTTGAACATCTATTTCAAACTTCATTTCTTCATCAGATCCATTTACAGTTATTTGTGGATATTTTAACTCTTTCCCTAAAGTTACTGCAGCTTCTCTAGCTATTCCTATTATTGATCTACAGTCAGGTCTATTTGATGTTATTTCAAATTCTATTAAAGCATCATTTATTCCTAATGCTTCTCTTACGTCCATACCTAGTTCAAATGAATCTTGGTGGTCTAATATATATATTCCATCTTTTTTATGTTCTTCTACATATTGAGAAGGTATAGTTAATTCTTCTGCTCCACAGAACATTCCCTCTGAAAGAACTCCTCTTAATTTACCTTTTTTTATTTTAAAATCACCTGGTAGAACAGCTCCTATTCTTGCAACTGGAACATAATCTCCAACATTTATATTTGTAGCATTAGTTACTATTTGAAGTATTTGACCATCAGCCACTTCAACTTTTGTAACCTTTAATCTATCTGCATCTGGATGTTGTTCTATTTCAAGTATTTTACATACTTCAACTCCATTAGTTTCTTTTCCGAAGAACTCTACTTTTTCAACCTTTGAACCAGTCATAGTCATCATATCAGCGAATTCTTGAGTTTCTCTATCTATATCAACGTAGTCTCTAAGCCATTTTAAAGGTACTAACATATCAAATCCTCCTAATTAAAATTGATTTAAAAATCTCATATCATTTTCGAATAATAGTCTTATGTCATCTATTTCATACTTAAGCATTGTTATTCTATCAAGACCCATACCAAAAGCAAATCCACTATAAACTTCAGGGTCTATTCCACAGTTTCTTAATACATTTGGATGTACCATACCAGCTCCTAATATTTCTATCCAACCTTCACCTTTACACATCTGACATCCTGCGCCTTGACACTTAAAGCAAGTAACATCTACTTCTGCACTTGGCTCTGTGAATGGGAAGTTGTGTGGTCTAAATTTAGTTTTAGTATGTTCTCCAAATAACTTCTTAACAAACATATCTAATGTTCCTTTTAATTGAGCCATAGTAACATCTTTTCCGACTACAAGCCCTTCTATTTGATGGAACATTGGTGAATGTGTTGCATCTGGAGCATCAAATCTAAAACATCTACCTGGAGATATTATTTTTATTGGTAACTCTTCATTTTTCATTGTTCTAACTTGAACTGGAGATGTTTGAGTTCTAAGTAATAATTCATCATTTATATAGAATGTATCACTCATATCTCTAGATGGATGGTCTTTTGGTGCATTTAATGCATCAAAGTTATTTTCAACTGTTTCAACTTCTGGTCCTTCTGCTATCGAGAATCCCATTCCTATAAATATTTCATTTACTTCATCTATAATTTGAGATATAGGATGTTTTTTACCTACTTTAAATTCTTTAGCTGGCATAGTTACATCTAAAACTTCTTCAGCTAATTTTCTTTGCTTTTCAATATTTTTTAATTCATCTTTTTTAGTACTTATAGCAGTATCTATCGCTTCTCTAACTTCGTTAGCAACCTTTCCTATTACAGGTCTTTCTTCAGCTGATAATTTACCCATTTCTTTTAATATAGATGTTATTTCACCTTTTTTTCCTAAGTACTTAACTCTTAAAGACTCTATTTGCTCTATATCTTGCATGTCTTTTATTTCACTTAATGCTGCTTGTTGTAAATTAAGTAGTTTTTCTTGCACTATATTCACCCTTTCACTTTAATTTTTATACATCAAAAAAAGCCCTTCATCCCTATCTAGGGACGAAAGGCTATTGTTTCGCGGTACCACCCTAGTAGCTTGATTTATTAAAAATAATTCAAACCACTCGAAAAACGTAACGTGTTTTAAACGTCATAACCTACTTAAATTTCAGCCATGATACTCCAGAGGGAACTTCTTTTAATAACTTAGAAAGTACTTTCAGCCTAGGTACTTATCTCTGCGCTAAGGACTATTAAAATACTTTTCTCTTTCATAGTATTTTAAATATTAAACTTTGATTGTAAATTATATCATATATAGTGTGAATTTTCAATACAACTCTATTATATCATATATTTTTTGATTTCATACATAAGTATAGCTGAGCTTATAGCTGCATTTAAAGATTCAGCTTTTCCGTATATAGGTATTTTAACTAGTATATCTGATTCTTCTATAAGTTCATCATTAACACCATTAGCTTCATTACCTATAACAAGAGCTGTTTTATAGTTATATTCTACTCCATCATAAAAGTTATTTGTATTTAAATAACTTGATACAATATCAAATTTCCTATCTTTTAGTTCTTTTAATGCTTCCTCTTGAGTCATATTTATTATTTTCATATCAAATATTGACCCCATTGTAGATCTCGTAACTTTACTATTATATATATCTACACAACCTTTTAAGTTTATTATAGCATCTACACCTGCTGCATCTGCTGTTCTTATTATAGTCCCCATATTCCCTGGGTCTTGTATTCTATCTAAAATTAATACAAATCTGCAATTTTCATCTAAAATATCTTGAATATTATTTTTTTGTATACCAACAACTCCAACTATACCTTGAGTGCTTTCTGTATCTATAAACTCATTAAATATCTTATTTGTAGTTTTGTATACTTTTATATTTTTACTTTCTAAAACTTTTAAGAATTCAACATGTTCTTCTTTAGTCTCAAAATTTTCATTTATAAATACATATTGCAAATCTGCACTACAATCTATAGCTTGAGTTAAAATTCTAAATCCTTCTATTAAAAATTTAGACTCTTTTAATCTATTTTTGCTTTTTAAAAGAGATTTAGTTAATTTAACTTTTTCATTATCCTTACTACTTATCGATACTATCATTTTTTATTTTCTCCTAAATGAAAAGTCACTATCTGCTGTTATTGTACTTATTTTACTGTTTTGACCTATAACAACTAATATACTTCCTGCATTTAATTTTTCTTCTGGAGATGGTGTAACATTTATAGTTTTATCACACTTTATAGCTAATACTGTTATTTCATATTTAGCTCTTAAATCTAATTCTATTAATGTCTTACCTTCCCATTCTCTAGGTGTAACAATTTCAACTATAGAATAGTCTGGATCTAACTCTATATGGTCTAATATATTATTTGAAACTAAATTATGTGCTACTCTAACTCCCATATCTCTTTCAGGGAATACAACTCTATCAGCACCTATTTTATATAAAACTTTAGCTTGTAGTTCATCTTTTGCCTTACATACAATTTGCTCTACACCCATTTCCTTAGCTATTAAAGTAGCCATTATAGAAGCTCTTATATCTGAACCTATCGCAATTATTGCTACATCAAAATTTCCCATACCTAAAGCTCTTAGTGCTTGTTCATCCGTAACATCTACAATCGCTGCATGTGTAACTTTTTCAGATATAGCTTGTACTGCATCATCACTTTTATCTATTGCCATTACTTGATGTCCTAGTAAATGCATTGTAGTTGCTACTGACGATCCAAATCTTCCACAACCTATAACTATATATTGTTTCATACCTGTTCTCTCCTAACTTTCTATCCTACTATAATTTTACCTTCAGGGAATCTTATAACTTGTTTTTTAACAGAATTTTTAGCAACCAATGCTATAAATATAGTTAAGAATCCTACTCTTCCCATAAACATATACATCATTATTACTATTTTACCAAATACGTTTAAATTAGGACTTCCTCCTATACTTGAACCTACTGTTGCAAATGCTGATGCAACCTCAAATGCTGATTCTATTAAATCAAAAGATTCTTGTGTTAAGTTTATAATTAAAATCCCTACAAATACAACTAATATTCCTATAAAGAATATTGCTATAGACTTTCTTACTGCATTAATCCCGACTCTTCTTTCAAATACTTCTATATCTTCTCTTTCAAATATAAAGCTTCTTACAGCAAGTACTATAGTTGCAATAGTTGTAGTTTTTATACCTCCACCTGTAGAACAAGGTGATGCTCCTATAAACATTAAAATAATCATTATAAATAAACTGCCCTGATGCATAGATGCTAAGTCTATAGTATTAAATCCAGCAGTTCTCGGTGTAATTGATTGGAATAATGATCCTAATAGTTTACCTTTTAATGAAAGATCTCCTAGTGTTTTAGGATTTGAATATTCTATAAATAATATAAATACCATACCAGTAATTATTAATGTTGCCGTTGTTATTAATACTACTTTTGAATGTATATTTAATTTAGATGGTTTTTTATTTTTTACTACATCTAAAATTACCGGGAATCCTATACCTCCAAGCACTATAAGCGCTGAGATAGTAAGACTTACCGTTATATTATTTACATATTTTGTAATTGAAGTAAATGGTCCGCTTATATTCCCCATAAGGTCAAATCCAGCATTACAGAATGCTGAAATAGCATGGAAAATACTAAACCATATCCCTTTAACTAAACCAAATTCAGGTATAAATACTGTTGATAATATTAACGCTCCAAATCCTTCTATAACAAAAGTCATCAATAATACATATCTAGTTAGTTTAACTAATCCAGATAGGTCAATTTGATTTAATGCCTCTTGTATAAGAAGTCTTTCTTTCAGATTTATCCTTTTTTTAGTTATTAATGCAAATAAAGTTGTTATTGTCATAAATCCTAAACCACCGACTTGAATTAATGCAATTATTACAATTTGTCCAAATAAGTTCCAATGTGTAGCTGTATCTACTACTACTAAACCTGTTACACAGACCGCAGACGTAGACGTAAATAAAGCATCTACAAATGGAGTAGATTCTCCCGTGTTTGTAGCAATAGGAAGTGTAAGTAGTATCGCTCCTATTAATATAACAGTAGCAAAACCAATTACCATTATTTGAGGTGGATTTAATTTATTAATCGGCTTTTTAATCTTTAAAATAAACTCTTTCACCTACTTTATCTCCTCCTGTATATATTATAATTAAATCTTCATTTTGTATAACTATATTATTGTGCTTATAACAATAATAAAATACATTATATACTTAGTTTTTAAATATATCTATACTTAAATGGAAATTTGTAATTTTAAAAATATTTATTATATCTTTACATAAATTTAACATATGTAACTTTTCTCATTTGATAAAAATTTCACTTTATTTTATATGCAAGTTAAATTGATTTTCCAGCAATTTTTTGTTTAATCTAATGTTTAAATGCATAAAAAAAACTCTGAGTCAAAACCCAGAGTTTTATATAATTAAGCTAATTTTGATTTAGCAACTTCTACTAATTTAGCGAATCCTTGAGGATCGTTTATAGCCATTTCAGATAACATTTTTCTGTTAACTTCAACACCTGCTAATTTTAATCCGTTCATAAATCTTGAATAAGACATTCCGTTAGCTCTAGTAGCTGCATTTATTCTTTGTATCCAAAGTTTTCTGAAATCTCTCTTCTTTAATTTTCTACCAACATAAGCGTGCTTTAATGCTTTCATTACAAACTCGTTAGCTGGTCTGTATAATTTACTTCTTGATCCTCTGTAACCTTTTGCAAGTTTTAATACTTTCTTATGCTTCTTACGAGCGTTCATAGCTTTTTTAACTCTTGCCATCGTCGTAACCTCCTTCGTTTCTCTGTTCTAAATAATTTTTATCTATTTGTATTCGATCTTATAAGTATGGTAATAATTGTGCTATTCTTCTAGCATCACCTTCACTAACTACTCCAGACTTTCTTAATTGCATTTTAGTCTTAGCATCTTTCTTAGTTAGTATATGTCTTCTGAAAGCTTTACCTCTCTTTAATTTTCCACTAGCAGTCTTTTTGAATCTCTTAGCTGCTCCTCTATGAGTTTTCATTTTAGGCATATTAATATCCTCCTCTCAAATGTATATCTATTTTTTTGGATCTATCATTACAACCATGTTATTACCCTCAAATGCAGGGGCTTTTGTTGGTTCTCCAAACTCTTTTACTAGGTCTATAAACTTAAGCATTACTTGTTTTCCTAAATCCTTATGCCCTAGTTCTCTACCTCTAAATCTAAGTTCAACCTTAACTTTGTCTCCTTTTTTAAGGAATTTAATAGCATTATTTGCTTTTGTATTTATGTCGTTTTCTTCTATACCTGGTCTTAATCTAACTTCTTTTACAGTTACGACCTTTTGCTTCTTCTTAGATTCTTTTTCTTTTCTAGATTGTTCATATTTATATTTACCATAATCCATTAACTTGCATACTGGTGGGTTCGCATTAGGTGATATTTTTACTAAATCTAAATTCTTCTCGTTTGCCATTAATTGTGCATCTCTAGAAGTCATTATTCCAAGTTGCTCACCAGTTTCTGAAAGAACTCTTATTTCCTTATCTCTTATCTCATCATTGATTGCTAATTCCTTACTAATAGTAGGACACCTCCAATTTTATATTAAAAAAGGCGAATGATATCATCATCCGCCATATAAGTTACTACAATTAATAAAACGCTTAAATCTTAACTTATATTTACCTTACTAACTTTATTGTTGTAAGGTGAGAAGCGGACTTCTTCTTGTTTTTTATTACTCTATATACTATACCATCAGTTTAAATAAGTGTCAATTATTTTTTTAATTTTATAATTAATTATTAGATTTATGGACATACTTTTAATGAATTAAATATTTTTAATTTGAAAAATATAAAAATTTAATAATATTAATTTGAAAATCGGCAAATATATGTAATAACAACAATTTTTATAACTGAGGTGTTTGACTATGAAAATGTTAAATAATTTTTTTAAGAAAATCAACAACCCTGCGCCTGCGTTTAATCAGACAAAAATGGAAAAAGAAACTTCTAATGACAACTCTGATTCAACTAAGCCTAAAACAACATTTAATGATGTTGCTGGATTAGAAGAGGTTAAAGAAGAACTATTTGAAATAGTTGATTTTATGAAAAACCCAACAAAGTATCAAAAAATGGGTGCTAAAATTCCTAAAGGTGTTTTATTCTATGGACCTCCTGGTACAGGTAAAACATTGCTTGCATCAGCTATGGCTGGTGAAACGAACGCATCATTTTTCAATGTAACAGGATCTGAATTCGTTGAAAAATATGTTGGTGTAGGGGCAAAAAGAGTTAGAACATTGTTTGAAAAGGCTAGAAAAGAAGCCCCTAGTATAATATTTATAGATGAAATTGACGCAATAGGAGCCAAAAGACATCTAGAAAGTAATAATGAAAAGGATCAAACATTAAACCAACTTCTTGTTGAGATGGATGGATTTAATAAAGATTCTAACATACTTATAGTAGGTTCAACTAATAGACTAGACTTATTAGATGATGCATTACTTAGACCAGGTAGATTTGACAGACATGTCCATATAGGAGAACCTAATTATCACACTAGATTAGAAATACTAAAAGTTCATACTAAAAACAAACCAATTGATAACTCCGTAGACTTAAACTTATTAGCTAAAAAAACTCACGGGTTCAATGGTGCTCACTTAGCAAATATAGCAAATGAAGCTGCTATATTTGCAGTAAGAGAAAGCAGCGAAAATATCAATAGTATTCATTTTGACAAAGCTATTGAAAGAGTTATCGCTGGACTTGAATCAAAAAATTCAAAACTTATTGAAAAAGAAAAACGTATAGTGTCTTACCACGAAGCTGGTCATGCTTTAGTTAGTAATACATTAGGTATAAACCCTATACAAAAAATATCTATAATACCTCGAGGTCAAGCACTAGGATATGTACTTCAACTTCCAGATGAAGATAGATATATTTATACTAAAGATGAACTTTTAGGAAAAATTAAAATCTTACTTGCAGGTAAAGCTGCTGAAGAAATAATATTTGGTCATAAATCTACAGGAGCTAAGGATGACTTAAAAAAAGTAACTGATATAGCAACTCAAATGGTTTGTGACTATGGTATGAGTAATCTTGGAGCTATGACTATAGATCAAAATCAAAAAAGCTTTTTATCAAAACAAATCCAAGAAGAAACTACTAGTATAATAGACTCTTGTTATGAAGAAACTCTTAATCTTCTAAACTCAAGTTTAAATGACCTTCATTTAGTTTCTCAACATCTATTTGACAAAGAAACTATGACTCACGAAGAGTTAAAAAATATAATAAGAAAAGAATGTGTATAAAAAAAAGTTAGCCTTAAAGGCTAACTTTTTTATTGTTTATTATGCTTGAATTACATTAGTTCTTTCTTCTACTTCTTTTAATACATTTGCAATAAATGCATCTATATCCATTGCACCCATTTCTCCATTATCTCTTGATCTTACAGAAACTTTCTTTTCATTAACTTCTTTTTCTCCAACCACTAACATGTAAGGAACTTTTTGAAGTTGAGCCTCTCTTATTTTATATCCGATTTTTTCAGCTCTATCATCAAGTTCTACTCTTATACCTTTATCAAATAATGCATTTTTAACTTCTTCTGCATATTCTTTAAATCTATCAGATACTAGTAATATTTTAGCTTGAACCGGAGATATCCAAGTTGGGAATTTACCAGCATAATGTTCTATTAATATACCTATAAATCTTTCTATACTTCCTAATGCAACTCTATGGATCATAACAGGTCTATGTTTTTCCCCATCTTCGCCTACATAACTAATATCAAATCTTTGTGGTAATTGCATATCTAATTGTATAGTTCCACATTGCCAAGTTCTTCCTAAGCAATCTTTTAAGTGGAAGTCTATCTTAGGACCATAGAATGCTCCATCTCCTTCATTTATTACATAAGGTAGATTTAATTCTTCTAAAGCTTCTCTTAATCCGTTTTCAGCTGCTTCCCACTCTTCATCTGTTCCCATTGAATCTTCTGGTCTAGTTGATAACTCTAAGTGATATTCAAATCCAAATGCAGAATACACCTTATCTATTAATGAAACAACACCTTTTATTTCATCTTTTATTTGCTCTGGTAGCATGAATATATGTGCATCATCTTGAGTAAATGCTCTAACTCTCTTAAGACCATTTAAAGCTCCAGATAATTCATGTCTATGAACTCTTCCTAACTCAGCCACTCTCATAGGGAAATCTTTGTATGAATGTTGCTTAAAGTTATAGTATAACATACCACCTGGGCAGTTCATTGGTTTTATAGCAAATTGCATATCATCTATATCTACAGTGTACATGTTTTCTTTATAGTGATACCAGTGTCCTGAAGTTTCCCATAATTTTTGGTTTAATATTATAGGAGTTTCTATCTCTACATATCCGTCTTTTCTGTGTAGCTCTCTCCAGAATTTTAATAATTCATTTTTAAGTTCCATACCTTTTGGTAAGAATAATGGAAATCCTGGCCCTTCTTCTGGTATGAAGAATAATTCTAATTCTCTACCTAATTTTCTATGGTCTCTTTTCTTAGCTTCTTCTACTAAGTGTAAGTATGCTTCTAAATCTTTATTCTTTTCAAAAGATGTTCCATATATTCTTTGTAACATCTTATTTTTTTCATCTCCACGCCAGTAAGCCCCTGTTACGTTTTGAAGTCTTATAGCTTTAACCTTTTTAGTAGAAGATAAATGTGGCCCTCTACATAAATCTGTAAAATCTCCTTGTTTATAGAAAGATATAATTTCTCCTTCAGGTAGTTCTGATATAAGTTCTACCTTATAGTTTTCCCCTTGTTCTTCCATTAACTTTATAGCATCTTCTCTACTTAATTCAAATCTCTCTATAGCTAAATCTTCTTTAGCTATTTTTTTCATTTCAGCTTCTATCTTTTCTAAATCCTCTGGAGTTAATCTGTACTCTAAATCTATATCATAGTAGAATCCATTTTCAATACTTGGCCCTATAGCTAATTTAGCTTCAGGGTATAGTCTTTTTATAGCTTGTGCTAGCATGTGAGCAGATGTATGTCTGAACACATCTTTTCCTTCTTCATCATCAAATTTAAATAAATTTAATTCGCAATCTTCATTAACTTCGAAATCTAACCCAACAACCTCTTCATTAACAGATGCAGCTACTATACTTCTAGCTAATCCTTCACTTATCGATTTAGCAATATCCATAACTGTAGTACCTTTAGAGTACTCCTTTACAGATCCGTCTTTTAAAGTAACTTTTATCATGACCTTACCTCCTTAATTTTTTTGTATAAAATAAAAAAACTCGGCCCATGAAAATCATGGGACGAGTAACATTCGCGGTTCCACCCAAGTTGGCATGTTATAAACATTGCCCTCTTGATGACTATAAGGTTGTCAACCGAGTACTTTTACTTATAAGCGCTTATAAGCTACTAAACTCTGCTCCAAGGTAGTTTTCAAATAGTCATTTTTAGATATACTTTCAGCCTATGATATATCCTCTCTGAAAATTGTTTCTATTTTACTCTTCCTTTTCATAGCAACTATATTAATATTAATACAAATTATATCAAATCAAGCGATATATATCAACTCTAAATATTATATAAATTTAAATATTTTTTTGTTACATAAAATTTATATAAAAATTGTTATTATACCTTGTATTATTCCTATAACAAAACCTAGTATTAATCCCAATAATTCTATATGCTTTAACTCATTGCTTGCTATACTAAGTATTATATCTTCTAATTCAAGTAAATCTAAGCTATCAACTTTTTCCTCTACTATTTGTTGTATATTTACTCTTTCATGCGCTTTTGATACAACTTCACTTCCTAGTTCATCAATAGAAGCACTAACTTCTTTTTCTATTATATCCTCTATATAGTTTTTTATAACAGATTTTATATAACTAGGTATAAGAGTCGCTTTTTCCTCTACTATAGAATTAACTTTAGACTTTATATATTCAGTAGCTTT
This sequence comes from Paraclostridium sp. MRS3W1, assembly GCF_032465715.1. Lineage (NCBI taxonomy): Bacteria > Bacillati > Bacillota > Clostridia > Peptostreptococcales > Peptostreptococcaceae > Paraclostridium > Paraclostridium sp. MRS3W1. The sequence goes on from NZ_JAWDJM010000007.1 coordinate 25,708, forward strand.
TACTTTATCTTCTTCTGTTATTAAATTTTCTAATATATCATCTAAAGATACAAACTCATCTTGGATAACTTCTCCTATTTTTATAGCTATTTCTTTTCTTCGCTTCGGGATAAGACCTATTATTTCAAAATTTGCAAGAGGTATTTTTATAGGATTTATAGGCCTAAATATAAGCTTTATAGCTAATTTATTAGTTACATATCCGATAATACCTCCAATAATTGCCATTATCAAAATTATATATATATTGTTCATCTCAAATCTCCTTATTATTTTAATTAGAAACAATATATATTTTATACTTTAATGATTTTTTTTCAATACATTTTTTAAATTTTAAGATTTATTTTTTTCTTCTACCTTTTCTTCAAATATCGCTTTTATAGTATCTATAATTTCTCTAGATGAGTTAGTTTGTAAAGAATCGTATATAATTATATGATTTGGGCACAAAGAAAGCAATGTACTAATTAAGAAATCTTCATAATTTAAATTTTCTTTTATAAACATATTTATTAACTCTTCATCATTTTCATTTTCTATTATGTTGTCATTTTTATCATATAATATGAACGAGTTATCTTTCCTTATGTATACTTTCAATGTGTCAATTTTAGTTTCTTGTACATTTATAAAATATCTTAATACACTAATGAATTCATCATAGTCTTTCTCTATTAAATATTCTTCTAGTGCATCTTCACAAATGTTAGCTATATATCCCATTAGTTCTTTCATTCTAAACTTTACAAAACCATCCACATCTATATGGTCATTATTTAATATGTAATTATTCATTCTACAAAATATTATTTCTCTTAATAATAAGTCTTTACTTTTAAATACTTCTAATGATTTTAAATATATTTTTTCTATTTCCTGATTATACTTATCTCCATATGATTTCTGTATATATTCCTTCAATATAACCTCTTTTATTACTTGCATCAAAATATCAGTTATCTCTCTTGATATTTCTAGAACTGTTTCATCCGTTCTATCCTTCGTGCTTATTTTTATTTCTATAACATCATCATTGTAATTTATAATATTGCTAAACTTAGTTTGTTTTACAAATTGATTTACAGCTAATTCATATTTAGGCAATAAGCTCAGATAAATCTCTTTGTTGTCCATAGTCATCACTCCTTTCTAGTCATCAAAGGAATTATAGAACCTAAATCTAATAATTGTTCTTTGCTTAAACTTACTATTTCCTTATTTTTTGATTTTATAAATTTTTTTATAAGTTCATAATCTGGATGTTTTTTTACATCTCCTAAAAAAGCTATTTCATTTTTACTTATAAACCCTGTACATCCACCTATAAATCCATAATCTAATTGAAATAAATTTATATTTCCAGGTCTTATAAGAAGGCAATCTATACCATATTGTTTTACAGATTTATATATCCCTTTATCAGAAGTTATAATTGAATTTTCATCAACTATACAAATCGAACATTTAGAATATCCCTGTTTTACATTTACCTTTATAAGATTTTTTTTGTTTATGTAGTCTAAAATTTTTTCATCTGTATAATCAAAATTATGTATTGCAAATCTTCCCATCATAGTTACATTATATTGAATATTGTTAGGATATTTTTTTTCTATATAGCGACTTCCTTTAATTACATTAAATCCTAATGGAATTAATATCTCTGAATAAAACTCATATACATTTGGCGCTACAACTATATTTCCTTCACCTAAGTTGCATACACATATATCTGGATGATATTTTATAGCATCATAACATTCTTTACATTCTATAGTTTTTATTATTTGTATTTTTCTTCTTTTTAATTCTAGTTCTATATCGCAAGTAATTCTTTTATCTACCAACGCTAGACATAAATCACCATCAATTACAAAAGATTGTCTACTATGTACTGCTTTCATTTCACCGTTCCTTCTATATCGATTTTACTTTTATAATGCAACTAATATTTTATATACTTATTTTCATTTTTAATAGACTAATAATAATTTTTTTATATTTATTTTAGACATAAAAAAAGATGATAGCAATGCTATCATCTTTTTTTATCTTTCACCTTTTTTATATGGGTTTCCTAATGCTGCCGGAGCTTTAGAAGATTTTATAAATAACACTAACACCACTAATGTTATTACATATGGTATCATAGATAATAAATTCTCATTTATTCTAAATGGAAGTTCTGGGTTCCCAAAGAATACAGATAGAGCAGTTGAGAAACCAAATAGTAAACAAGCTGCCATAGCTCCTTGCGGCTTCCACTTACCGAATATAACAGCCGCCATAGCTATATATCCTTGTCCAGAGATCAATGTTGGTCTAAACGAAGAAACAATAGCTAAGCTCATAGATGCTCCTCCCAAACCAGCTAATATACCAGATGAAATTACCGCAATATATCTAACGCGATTTACATTAATACCTAAAGTATCTGCTGCTCCTGGATGTTCTCCAACAGATCTTATTCTAAGTCCTAACTTTGTTTTATATAAAACATACCACACTACAGCTACAAGTATAAATGCTATAAATACTGTTGCATAAGTGTTAAAAACTGTATTTAATATACTACCTTCTGCAAATAAACCATTTAAAGGTCTTGGTATTTTATCTTCCATAGCTATAGTTGGAGTCATCGTTGCTCCATCAAATAATATTTTCGAAGAAAATAATGCTACTCCAGGTGCCAGTAAATTTATAGCAACACCTGATATAGTATGATCTGCATTAAAACTTACAGTTGCAATAGCATGTATTAATGCAAATAAACCACCTGCTAATCCACCTATTAAAAATGCTATCCATGGATTACCTACTAAATAACCTGCTGCTGCCCCTGCGAAAGCACCTATAGTCATCATACCCTCTAATCCTATATTAACTATACCTGAATTCTCTGATAATACTCCACCTAATGCTGTAAATATAAGGGGCGTAGAGTACATTAAAGTCGTACTTAAAATTAAAGCTAAATCTTCCATTATTCAAGTCCCCCTTGTTTCTTTTTATTCTTATATTTGATAAATAACATTCTTATTACACTACTTAGTGCTATAAAGTAAACAATAGACCCTATAACAATGTTTATTACTTCTGATGGAGCTTGTATAGTTTGCATTTTTGTTCCACCATACTTAAGAGCTCCAAATAATAATCCTGAGAAAATTACACCTATAGGATTACTGTTAGCAATAAGTGCAACAGCTATCCCATCAAATCCATTTCCTTCTGGTGCTGCAAGTACTGTTATATTTTGTGCTACACCCATAACTTGAACTGCTCCCGCTAATGCTGCAAGCATACCTGCTATAGCCATAGATTTAAATATAGATGAATTTATATTTATTCCTCCATATTCAGCTCCAAATTTATTGTATCCAACACCTCTAAGTTCGTATCCTAAAGTTGTTTTAGATAATATAAAAGCTATTATTAAAACTAATATAATTGCTATTATTATACCCCAGTTAGCCTTTGTGGCTGGTCCTACTAGTCCCGTTAACCAATCTATACTTATGCTTGCACTCTCATTTATCATATGAGATGCTTCACTATTACCTTCTCTTAACCATGGTTGCATTATCATATAATTATTCAGATAAAACGCAATCCAGTTTAACATTATGGTAGATATAACTTCATTAACTCCAAATTTTGATTTTAAAAAACCTGCAAATCCTCCCCAACAGGCTCCCGCTAGTGCAGCTACAGCTAAAGTAAGAGGTATATGTATTATTGCTGGTAAATGAACTGTATATCCTACTATAGTTGCTGCTAAAGCACCTATAATAAACTGACCTTCTGCACCTATATTGAATAATCCTGTTTTAAACGCAAAAGCTATTGATAAACCTGTTAAAATTAACGGAGTAGCCTTTATAATAGTCCATGCTATATACTTAGGTTTACCGATTATTCCTTCAATCATTACTGAATAAGCTTCTATTGGATTAAATCCCGCTATAGTTAAAGCTATTGCCCCTACTAATAATCCTAAAAATATAGATATAATAGAAAATACTATCGTATTATTAGCAAAAGAAATTTTCTTTTTTGCCTTAACATCATTACTCATTATCTACACCTCCTGCCATCATAAATCCTAAAGTATTTTCATCTGCATTCTTAGCATCCACAATGCCAACTATTTTTCCTTCATAAATTACAGCTATTCTATCTGATAGATTCATAACTTCATCAAGTTCTAAAGATACTAATAAAACTGCATTACCTGCATCTCTTTGTTCAACTATCGCCTTATGAACAAATTCAATTGCTCCAACATCTAACCCTCTAGTAGGTTGCGTTGCTATTAATACCTGAGGTTGTCCTGTCGCATCTCTATCTACTCTTATGTTGTCAACCTCTCTACCAATTATGACCTTTTGTTGATTTCCTCCAGATAAAGATCTAGCCTTTAATGTAAAATCAGTTGGTCTAACATCAAATTCTTCTATTATTTCGTTTGCATGTTTTTCAATTTCTTTATTATTTAAAACTCCATTTTTAGAGAATCTTTTTTCTTTATATCTTTGTAAAACTGTATTTTCAGCAACTGTAAAATCTAGTATAAGCCCTCTTTTATGTCTATCCTCTGGTATATTTTTTATACCTTTTTTGAATATATTAATTGGCTTTTCATTTATAAGTTCAGAACCATTAACCTTTACACTTCCTGAATCTGCTTTTTTCAACCCAGTTAATATTTCAACAAGTTCAGATTGACCATTTCCATCTACACCTGCTATTCCTAAAATTTCTCCAGCTCTTACCTCTAAAGATAAATCATTTAATACTTGTACTTTTCTATTGTCTTTAGCACTTATATTTTTAACTTCAAGTATTATATCTCCTACTTTAGAATCTTCTTTATCAACTTTAAAGCTTACTTCTCTACCTACCATCATAGCTGCCAATTCATCTTCTGTTGTATCTGCTACCTTTACCGTTCCTATATCTTTACCTCTTCTTATGATAGTACAGTAATCTGCTGCTGCCTTTATTTCTTTTAATTTATGAGTTATTATTATTACTGATTTTCCTTGCTTAGTTAAGTTCTTTATAATATTCATAAGCTCATTTATTTCTTGTGGCGTTAAAACTGCAGTAGGTTCATCTAATATTAGTATGTCTGCCCCTCTGTATAAAGCTTTCAGTATTTCAACTCTTTGTTGCATCCCAACACTTATATCTTCTACTTTTGAATTAGGATCTACATGTAATCCATATTTTTTTGAAAGATCACTAACATCTTCTATCGCTTTTTTCATGTCTATTGCTCCGATACCTTTTGTAGGTTCTGTACCTAGTATTATATTCTGAGCAACTGTAAATGGCTGTACTAACATGAAATGTTGGTGAACCATACCTATCCCATGAGATATCGCTACATTAGGGTTTTCCATTCTAACGTTTTCCCCTTTTATAAATATCTCCCCTGAAGTCGGATGGTATAGCCCATAAAGAATATTCATTAATGTTGACTTTCCTGCTCCATTTTCACCTAATAAAGCATGTACCTCACCTTTATGTACAGTCAAATTTATATTATCGTTAGCTGTGAAATTTCCAAACTTTTTAGTTATACTTTTCATTTCTACAACTTTTAGACTGTGGTCTACATTGCTATTAATCATAGTTTATAATAACCCTCCTTATTTACTTATCGCCAATTTTATTATACTAAAAAATAAGTATTATAACAATTTAATTTCAACAAATAGTAGGTAATATTTTATTTATTGTACATACTTTTTGTTATTTTTTGTCATTTTTATAATTTAATTTTATATTTATTATAATTTAAATTTAAATTGTAAGTTATAATACATTAGATTCCTTACAAATAACCATATTATTTATTTTTTATGTTATTCTAAATATTTATGTTATTTTTTGATAAATCCTCTTTATTTATAAAAATTTTTTTAATATTTTCTTAATTTTTTAATTCGTATTCATATATATATAATTCATTTTAAATCTAATTTACATTTATTTACCTCAAACAATTTATCTAAATTTTTATCATAGTTAATTTGGGCGAAAAAAAAGACTAGCATAGCTAGTCTTTTTTATTAAATTAATTTAATTTAATTATTTTACATCTTTCATTGTAGATGGAACTTTTATTTCTCCACTCTTAATTTTATCACCTTGTTTATTAACAAATTCTAATACATCTGGAGATACATCTTCTTTTGTAGTATCTGCTACTCCAACTCCATCTTCATTTAATCCATAAACAGTTACTTTTCCACCATTAAACTTACCATCAACTAGGTTTTTAACAGTATCATAAACCCCAACATCAACTCTCTTTATAGCTGAAGTTATAACAGTTTCTGGAGCAACACTATTTTGGTCTCTATCAACACCTATAGCTTTTTTACCAGCTTCTTTAGCTGCTTCTATAACTCCATTACCAGTATCACCTGATGCATGGAATATTATATCTACACCATTAGATATCATTTGATTAGTTATAGATTTACCTTTTGCTGGATCAGCAAAACTGTTTGCATATTGAGATATTACTTCAGCATCTGGTTTTGCAGCTTTAACTCCTGCTGTAAATCCAGCTTGGAAAGTTTCAATTACTGGGCCTTCCATTCCTCCAACAAATCCTACTTTATTAGTTTCTGTAAGTTTACCTGCTACTAATCCTACTAAGTATGATGATTCTTCTGCTTTAAACATTATACTTTCTACATTTTTAGGTGGTTTTCCACCGAAATCAGCATCTATTAATGCAAATTTTTGATCTGGATAAGATTTTGAAGCATCACCTATAGCCTTTTCCATCTTAAATCCAACACCAATTACTAAGTTTGCTCCATCATCTATTGCTGTTTCTATATTGTTAGCGTAATCTGATTCTTGCTTAGACTCTATGTACTTAACATCTACTCCTAAGTCTTTCTTAGCTTTTTCTAAACCTTCCCATGCACTTTGGTTAAAAGATTGGTCATTTACTCCACCAACGTCAGTTATCATAGTTACTTTTACTTTGTCATCCCCACCTGAATTGCTGTCTTTTGAATCTTTAGAAGGACTGCATCCTACTAACATCGATCCTGCTAATACAGTAACAAGACCTATAGACAATAACTTTTTAAGTTTCATAATTACCTCCTATGAACATCTTTCTTATAATTTCTTACCATAAATTTTACACTATATGCAAAATATTTTCTACATTTAATTTTAATTTTATTCACTTTTTTTAATATTTAGTGTATACAATTTAAAAAAATAAGAAGATAGGAAATCTTTTTCATAATCATAATAAGATTTCTCACCTTCTTTTTGAACCTATTTTTTATCATATAGTATACACTTTATCTCAGATTAGGATATCCTATTTGTCTTAACGCTTCAAATAATACTATAGCTACAGAATTTGATAAATTTAAAGATCTAGCTTTTTCTATATCAACCATAGGTATTCTTATTGCAGTTTCTAAATTATCCATTATTAAACTTTCAGGTAATCCTTTAGTTTCTTTTCCAAACACTATAAATGAATTTTCTTCATATTTTACATCTGAGTGTGTTTGTTTAGCTTTAGTTGTTGAGTAAAAGAATTTAGCATCTGGATTTTGTTCTCTTACTTCATCAAAACTATCATAATATTTTATTTCAACTAAATCCCAATAATCTAAACCTGCTCTTTTTAGATATTTGTCATCCATACAAAAACCTAAGGGTCTAACTAAGTGAAGAGTTGTACCAGTTGCAGCACAACTTCTTATTATATTTCCTGTATTTTGTGGTATTTCAGGTTCTACCAATACGATATTTAAAGACATACGTAATCCTCCTTAACATTTTATAAGTCTAATTATATCAAAAGTTTTCATTTCTAAAAACTTATAAAATAATAAAATAATATAAATCTCCTTACATTAGGAGATTTATATTATTTCAGAGTTCAAGTTTTTTGTTGTATCTACCTTTTTCTTTGTTCCCTTTATTAAAACTTTATTTTTAGGAGGGTAGTAGCTTTCATTAATTAATTCTTCATTTATAGAAGATCCATCTTCATTCTTATAAACTCTGTATGTTTTTACTTTGTATCCATTTCTGCCTTTGCTTTCTATTCTAGTTTCTCCTTCATATAAAGCTTTGCTTTCTTTTTCTATAGTTTTAGGCTTTATAATTCCTGCTATATCAGTTCTTATATCTACTATCTTTTTATCATTTTCGTTCCCATATATAGTAGTTATTATTTTATTATCTCTTACCTCATTTTTTATTAGAATAGGACTTTTATAATTATTTTTAAATATTAAATCAATATTTCCATAAGATACAGTAGCATCTCTTCCTTTTTCTATATATCCACTAGGTATACTATGATTTCTAGCTTGTACGATTTCAAGTCCTGAGTATAGTGCAGCATTATATACAGTACTAGATACCTGACATATTCCTCCACCCATTCCTAATTGCATTTCTCCATTTACTATTATAGGCGCGCTCTTAAATCCTTGTTCTGTGCTTCTTTTACCTATAATATTATTAAATGAAAACTCTTCATTATAGTCTATTAATACATTATTTATTTTATTTATAGCTAATTTTATGTTACTAACTCTATTTTGATTTTTCGAGTTAAATTTTGTTTCATATTGACCTAATAATGTATTTATATTTACTAACTTTTCATAAGTATATTTTGGATTTATCGTTTCTGTGTATATATTAATATTTCCAAATTTTTTATTTTTTATATTTTTATCAATTTCACTAAGTAGAGCTTCTTTCTTTAAATTAACTCCATATACCTCTTTACTAATATTAAAATTGTTATTTTCTACTGTTATAGTCGCATCAACTGGTGCAATATCTATTTCTTTGGACAAATTATTGATATATTCATTTAATTTTGCTTTATCATATTCAGTATCAACATTTAATTTTATACTTTTACCTATACTTAAATTAAATTTTGTTTTTGTATTATTAAAAAAGTCACTACCTCTACCTATGTTAATAGCTGTATTTACAGCATCCTCTACTTTAAATTTAAAGTTAATTTCGTTTAAAGATAGATTATATTTCTTATCTCCATAAAATAATTCTATAGAATCTTTCTTATATAAAGATTTATTTAGTTTTTTTATCGCATCACTTTCTGTCAGTCCCGAGACATCAATATTTTCAATATATATATTTTTATAGATTTTACTTTCTTTGCTCATACAATAAGATTTATACGTCAATCCAAAACAATATAACATAACTAATGTTACTAAGAAAAATATTTTCTGTCTCTTCAATTTTTAGTCATTCCCTTCTTTATAATAGTCACAGTATTCAACTAATGGGCATATATTACATTCTGGTTTTCTTGCTTTACAAATTCTCCTTCCATGAAAAATTATTAAATGATGTGCTTTTGACCATCTTTTTTTCGGTAAAACTTTCATAAGTTCAAATTCTGTTTTTTCAGGAGTATCAGTTTTTACTAACCCAATTCTATTAGATACTCTAAATACATGAGTATCTACAGCAATTGCATCGACTCCAAAAGCATTACTTAGTACTACATTTGCAGTTTTTCTTCCCACTCCAGGAAGTTTTGTCAATTCTTCCATATTATCAGGAACTTGACCCCCATAATTAGAACAAAGCAACACTGATGTTTCTTTTATTTTTTGAGCTTTACTTTTATATAGCCCACAACTTTTTATTTCCTCACTAATTTCAAATGTGTTAAGTTTAGCAAATTCTTCAGCTGTATTATACTTCTTAAACAATTCAGATGTAACTTTATTAACCCTAACATCAGTGCATTGAGCAGATAATATAGTTGCAATTAGAAGTTCAAATGGAGTTGTGTAATTTAATTCACACTCTGCATTTGGATATGTTTCTTCTAATATATCTAATATTTTTTTTATATTTTCTCTATTTTTCTTTTTTGCTTTTGCCATTTTTAATTCCCCCTTGTTGTAATTTTACATATATAATATATAACAATTTTAAACATAATTTAAACATATATAAAATTATACTTATTAAGTTTTATATCTATTTACTTATATTATTTATCAAAACAAAATAATATATATACTATAATTATATTTATTATCTTGTAATATTTTGTTATTTGCCCAAAATAAAGGAACTGCAGTAAAAATGCAGTTCCTTTATTTTTTATTTATCTAATTCACTATATTTTTTTAATTTTTCAATAGCTAAGCTTTTAACTTCTTCAAAAGTTTTATCTGTCAATATTTCTATAGCCTCTTCAATTCTATCTATAGGATATATATGAAATCTACCTTCATTTATAGCATTTCTTACTTCTTCAACAAGAACTAGATTTCTAAGGTTATTCCTTGGTAATATTACACCTTCACTTCCTGTTAAACCTTTTTTCTTGCATGCATAATAAAATCCTTCTACTTTTTCAGTAACTCCACCTACAACTTGTATATCTCCTTTTTGATTTATGGATCCCGTTGCCCCAATATTTTGTTTTATAGGAACTCCACTTAATGATGATAACATGGCATAAAGCTCTGCTCCAGATGCACTGTCTCCATCTACGCCACCATAGTTTTGTTCAAAACATATATTTGCATTAAGTGATAAAGGAAATTCTTGTGCTAAATTTTCTAGTAAAAATCCATTTAATATAAGAACGCCCTTACTGTGTATAGGTCCGCTCATTTCAACTTCTCTTTCTATATTTACAATTCCAGAGCTTCCAGGTGCAGTAGTAACTGTTATTCTACAAGGTCTTCCAAATGAGTACTCACCCATATTTAAAACTGATAATCCATTTATAACCCCAACTTTAGATCCAGTTGTTGATATTAATGTAAACCCATTTTCTATAGATTCATCCATTTTCTTTTCTATTTTACTAAATCTTTCTCTTCTCTCTTTAATTGCTTTTAATACATCTTCTTTATCTACATATTTAGATCCTCTTATTTTTGAATAAGCATCTCCTTCTACTAAAATCTCTACAATTTTATTAAATTTAGTTGATAATTTTTCTCTATCACCTGTTATCCTAGTACTATACCTAACAACTTGCTCTACACCTTCATAAGTAAAATGATTTAAATTGTTACTATTACAATACGAAGCTATGAAATTTGCCAATCTAGTTTCATTGTAATCATTTTTTTTCATTTCATTGTCAAAGTCTACAAATATTTTAAAATATTTATTAAACTCAGGATCATAGTTGTATAGTAAATTATACATATAGTTATTTCCTATAAGTACTACTTTTATATTAACAGGTATATTCTCTGGCTTTATAGCTGTTTGTGTATCTAAAGTTATTTCACCTTGTTGTATTGTTTTTTTAAGTATATCCCAAGATAAATTGTATCTCAGAAGTTGATCCACATACAGTACTAAGTAACCTCCATTAGCTTTATGCACTGCACCTGGTAACAGCTTAGTGAAATCTGTTTTTACAGTACCATTATAGTACTCGTATTCCGCCTTCCCAAATAAGTTTGCTGGACTCGGGTTTATTTCCACAATTACGGGTGCCCCACATCTATCTAATCCATTATCTACTAACAAGTTCACTTTATATCTTGTAAAGTGTTCTTTATCGTACTTTTCTTTCAAATCTTCTTCATCCATATAGAATAAGTACACATATTCTAAAATATCATTTTTAGTATCATCTAAATACTTTCTTACTTTCTCAAAGTCTCCATATTTTTCAAGTAAACTATCTATATGTGGATCTACTATATATTTTCCTACTTCATATTCTAAATCTAAAAGAGCTTCTTTTGCATCTTCTTCTATATCTTTAATTTTATATGCAATTTGTATAGCTGCATTTTCTAATTCCTTTTTAACTTTATAAAATTCTTCAGAAGTTGTATCTACATCTTCATCTTGTGGCGTGAAAATCATGCCTACCTTACTATTTTTTAATTTAAATCCTTTTTCTTCTCCATACTTCTTAATTTTTTGGAGTAAGTTTTCTTTTTCAATTTCAAAATCATCTAATAATTCATTTTTACTTATTTCAAATTCTTCACTTTCGAATGCATCCTTAAGTTCATCCAATAAACTTTCTATTAACTTTTCCATATCTTTCTTAAATAATTTACCCATACCTTTATCTAGTGCAATAGCTATAGGCTCTCTGCTATTTTCAAAGTTATATACATAGCACCAGTCTTTATGGTCATTTTTATCTTCTGCATGCATTTTTAAAGCACTAAGTACATAAGTAGTTTTCCCTGTCCCACTATCCCCAGCTACAAAGATGTTATATGCAGGATTATCTATTTTAAGTCCAAGCTCCATAGCTTTTGTTGCATTTTCTTGCCCTATTATCTCATTTAAGCCCTCTAGTTGAGAGGTATTAGCATATCTAGCCATATCCATCCCCCTTTAAAATTCCTTTTTATATAATATGTTTCTAGCTACTAAATGTTAAGTAAAAAAATAAAAAACTTCTAACTGTACAAGTTAAAAGTTTTATCTTTCTAGTATTTCAATATTTCTTTGTATTATCTTTTTACCTCTCCAACTAAAAGCTTTTTCTTTATATCTTCTTCTAAATTCTTTGTTTGATATATTATTTATTTCTTCTTCTTTTAAATTATATATCAATTCTTCTTTAAATTCTTTAATATTTGTTTTTGAGATACTTATGTTGTGTGGGCATACATCTTGGCATATATCACATCCAAATATTTTTTTATTATTTTTCAATGCAATTTTTTCATCTTCACTTAAATCTTCTTTTTTCTGAGTTATATATGATAAACATTTTTTAGGATTCATTTCAAAATCACCTAATATAGCTTTTCCAGGACAAGATGTTATACATTTTCCACATTTAGCACACGATTTTTCGCTTTTTTTATCTGGTTCAAAATAATAGTTATTTATTATATACCCTATAAATACAAAAGATCCATATTCATCAGTTATTATATTATTATTTATTCCATAATACCCTATTCCACTTATACTTGCTAAATATCTATCTATTAGTGGTCCATTATCTGTAAATATCATATATTGAAATTCTTCAGTTTTACTATCTATATAATCTGCAATTTGTTGTAATTTTTCTTTTACAACTATATGATAATCCTTTCCATAACAATACTTTGATAAATTAGAATCTACTACGTCTTCAACAAAATATGGAAAAGCACATACTATTATACTCTCTGCATTTTCCATGCTAGCTCTCGGATTAATTCTTTTCTCAACAGATGGTTCTTCCATTCCTGTTATAAAATCTTTTTTTGTTCTATCTTTTATAATATTTTCCAAGTCGTGATAAGGTCCAACTCCTGCTATTCCTACACAATTAATTCCTATACTTTCACAAAATTCTTTTAATTTATTCTTATTCATAAATTTCCCTTTCATTAATTTCTATTTACATTTATAATAACTAAGGTATAAAGGATGTGGTATATATGATAAAGTTGACAATTCCAGGTAGACCAATAAGTAAATCCAATTTTAAACTTCACAATATTCACGGTCAATCTTGGATGCCCTCTAAAGGCAAACACTCTAAGTACTTAGCATATGAAAATATGATTGCTGGATATATAAATACACAATACGATGGCCCTTGTATAGAAGAGGACCTTATAACTGTATTGAAACTATATTTTCCAAATAAAAAAATGGGCGATTTACATAACTATCCTAAAAGTATATGTGATGGAATAGAAAAAAGCGGTATTATAAAAAATGATAAACAGTTAAAGCCAGTTCTTTTGTTTGATTTTATAGATAAGGAAAACCCAAGAGTAGAAATAGAGTTATATCCTTTGTCTGAGTACAAAGTTGATTATACTATTACTAAGAAATAGCAAATCCCCCTTTATAGGGGGATTTTTTTACCCTAAAATATTGGATACATCTTTTAGCATTTCTCTTATAGGTAATTCATATGGACACTTACTTTCGCACTTCCCACATTCTATACAATTAGAAGCATTTACATCTAAACTTTTATATCTATCTTTTGACCACTCTTTTAAGTTGTATCTACTATAATATCCTTCAAGTAAAAAATTCATAGGTATATTTATCCCTACAGGGCAAGGCATACAGTATTCGCAACGTCTACAAAATCTATTCCCTAATTTTTCTATAATATCTTTTATCTCTAAATTTTCTTCATCAGTTATATTAAGATTATTTAAGACTGATGTATTTTCAATAACCTGATCTACACTATCCATACCTGGGATAACTACATCTATATAGTCTTTAGATAATATATATTTTATAGCTAATTTTGCATTGTCAATAGCTCCTCCAGCAAGAGGCTTCATTACTATTATCCCTATACCATTTTTATTAGCTTCTTTAAATATTTCATCAGCTTGATCTTCTACTATATTATACGGAAACTGAATTGTATCAAACTTACCACTATTTACTGCTTTTTTTATTGTATCTATACTGTGACTCGTTATTCCTATATGCTTTATTTTTCCTTCTTCTTTACATTTTAAAAGAGCTTCATAAGCCATATCATCATCAAATATTCCATCATATTCATCTGGCTTTAAATTGTGAAGCTGATATAAATCTATATATTCAGTTTTAAAATTATTTAAACTTATATTTACATCTCTTATCATATCATCATAACTTCTAGACATACTTTTAGTAGCTAATATAAATTTATCCCTTTTACCTTCAATTGCATTCCCTATGTACTCTTCACTTACAGTATATCCTCTGGCTGAATCTATAAAGTTTATTCCTTGATTTATAAGCTCATTTATAACTAAATTTGTATCTTCTTGAGTTATTCTTTGTATTGGAATCCCTCCAAACCCAACTCTATTTAATTCAATATTAGTGCTTCCTAATTTTCTCATAAATCATCCCCCAATTTTATTTCATTTTTTGATTTTCCTAAACAATTAATTTCCGTTTTTATAAATTAAGACGATACTTTGTAAATATCGTATCTTATTTTTATATTATATATTATTTTATTGTATTTGTTTTATAATATCTTTTATCATTTCAATTTCTCTTTTATGACCCTCATCTTCTAATGGAGTTTCTAAGAAAAATGGTAAATGTTTTAACTTAGGATGAGTAATAAATCTTATTATTGCATCTAATCCTATCTCACCTTCTCCAATACAAGCATGTCTATCTTTTTTCGCTCCAAAAGGCATCATACTATCATTAAGGTGGACTGCCTTTAATTTATCTAAACCTATAATATTATCAAAATTATCTAAAACCGAATCTAAATCATTAACAATATCATATCCAGCTGAAAATACATGACAAGTATCTAAACATACGCCTAGCCTTTCATTATGATCAACTTTATCGATTATAGCCTTTACCTGGTCAAAACTAAACCCTATTTCACTTCCCTTTCCAGACATCGTTTCAAGTAGTACCATTATATTTTCATTTCCAGTTATAGCTTCATTAAGCGCATTAGCTATTTTATCTATACCTGTATCTACTCCTGACCCAACATGGCTACCTGGATGAAAACACATATATTCAATTCCTAAAGAATCCATTCTTTGAATATCTTCTTTTATAACCATTCTTCCAAATTCATAAACTTCTTCTTTTGCACCAGCTAAGTTCATTGTATATGGAGCATGTGCTAATAGTGGGCCAAATTTGTTGTCTTTTCTTATTTGTTGAAATTTCATTATATCTTTTTCATCAAAAGATTTAGCATTGCCACCTCTTGGATTTCTACTGAAAAATTGGAATGTATTTGCTCCTATACTTACAGCTGTTTCTGCAGCTTTTGCAAAACCTTTTGCTATCGAAATATGTGGTCCTATTACTATCACTATGTTCCCTCCTAAATTTTATATTCGTTTATAATATACCCAAAAAAATAAGTATCAACAAATTTTGTTGATACTTTATGCTTTACATTTTTCTTCTAATGGTATCGTTATCAATGCTAAGTCGTATTTCATCTCAGCTTCATTATGTTTTCTATTTAATACAATTTCATTAATTTTTTCTTCTATTGTATTGGATAACTCTTTTATTTCACTTTTACTTAAGCAAACTTGATTATAATTAGCTATGTACTCACTATCTATATCATTTTCCTCTATAGCTTTATAAAATAAGTTACTCATATTCTCAAACTTCGATATGCATATATCCCCTATATCTTTATCTTCTGTATTACTGTTAAAATTTAAAGCATTCTTCCCTATAACAATATGCTTAGCTGTAGGATAATAATACTTTTCAACAATTCCAGATTTAACCTTCTCTTCTACTAAATCTAATACACCAACCTTATACAAAGTCTTTATGTGGTAATTTATTTTTGCATGCGGTTCATCTAGCAATTGAGATAATTGTTTTGCTGACAACGGAATTGATTTAAACGCATTTAAAATATCTATTCTTCTTGGATGTGCAATTGCTTTTATGCACTCTAAATCTCTTAGTACTAAAACTTCTTTCATTCCCCCACCACCCATAAAAATATTTAATTATATAAATAATTATATATTATCAAGTAGTAATTGTCAAAAAATTCTCTATTTTAGAATATATTTATTTTGTACTGTTCACTTAAAGATTCTAATATCTTTATACCCGCAATACTATTGCCTTTTTTATCAAGGGCAGGTCCATATATTCCAATTCCCATCTTCTTAGGAACTGAAGCTAATATACCACCTCCAACACCTGATTTTGCAGGAATTCCAACTTTTATTGCAAATTCTCCAGACGCATCATACATTCCACACGTTACCATAAACGTCTTAACTATACGTGATATTCTTTCATCTATAAGTCTTTCTCCAGTTTCAACATCCACTCCATAAGATGCTAAGTTAACGCCTATTCTAGCCAAGTCTATACAGTCAATTTCTATAGAACATTGCTTGAAATATAAGTCTAAAACTTCTTCTACATCACCTTCTATAAATCCATCATTTTTTAGTAGGTAAGCCATAGCCCTATTTCTATCTCCTGTTAATTTCTCCGATTCATATATATCATAATTTATTTTTAAATTATCATTTTTAGCTAGTGTTCTAAAAAAGTTTAACATCTTTTCTTCTTTTTCTTTAAGATCCTTGCCCTTTATCATGGAAGTTGTAACTATAGCTCCTGCATTTATCATCGGATTGCAAGGCTTCTTAGATTCTTTAGTTTCTAATTTCATAATAGAGTTAAATGGGTCTCCACTAGGTTCCATTCCAACTTTTGAGAACACATACTCCCAATCATTTTCACTAAGTACTAAAGCTAGTATTATAGGTTTAGATATACTCTGAATTGTGAACTTTTTATCAAAATTCCCAGCCGTATGAATTTCATTGTTCATATCAATCATGCATATCCCTAAATCATCTTGTCTTGCATTTTTTAATTCTGGTATATAAGTTGCTACATGTCCATAATTTGTATATTTTCTGTTGTCTTCAAGTATTTGTTCTAATACATTTTCCATACACATTCCTCCTTATTTTTTAATAACGTCACAAGATTATAAGTAATATAATACAAAAAATCCTGGGTTTATGTCAACTTCCCAGGATTCCAAGTCTAATCAACAATTCTACTACCTCCAATAAATTCTCTAATTATAGATGTTGGAGGTATATCTAATTCATCGTCTAACTCTACAAAATATTGTAAAAACTTTAATATTCTATTAGACTCTATAAATGCTTCGTTGTCATCTTCAATTTGTTCTAAAAGTGGCTTTGCATATTTCTTTAAAACCGCTAACTCATATAAACAAGCTGAGTTAAACATTATATCAGCTTCTTCTTGATAAGGGAATATATTTTTATCTTCTCCTCTTCTTACTGACCACCAATTTAAAATAGTTTTTTCAGCACTATATCCTCTAAAATTGTAGTCTCTCACTATTCTTCTTATAAGTCTTAAGTCTGTTGTTGGTATTCTATTGTGGTTATCTAAATTTATTTGAGTAAGAACACTTATATATATTTTAAATTTATCCTTATCATCTATACTCTGTGTTAGCATTGGATTTAATGCGTGTATACCTTCTAGAATGATAGGTTGGTCTTTTTCAATTTTTAAAGTTTTTCCGCTAAATTCTCTTTTTCCTGTTTTAAAATTAAATTTTGGAAGTTTAATTTCTTCACCTTTTAATAATTTTTCTAAATCACTGTTAAATAATTCTAAGTCTATTGCATATATAGATTCAAAATCAAAATTACCAAACTCATCTAAAGGAGTATCTTCTCTATCAACAAAATAGTCATCTAAAGAAATAGGCACCGGATGTAAGTTATTAACTTTTAATTGTATAGATAATCTATGTGCAAAACTTGTTTTTCCAGATGAAGATGGCGCAGCTATTAATATAACTCTTTTATTATTTTCTTTTATTATGTCTGCAATTTGCGATATCTTTTTTTCATGCAATGCTTCAACTATACTGATTATTTCTCCGTATTTTTTACTTTCTATAGCTTCATTTAAACTAGCAACCTTGTCTATTCCAATAAGTTCAGACCAAACTTCTGACTCTTTATATATATTAGAAAGCTTTGGCTGAGCTACAAAATTTTGAGGTTCATTTTTATTTTCTTTGCTTGGTCCTAATATAACTACTCCTGATTGCCATTTTTTTATATCGAAAGTTTTAACATAGCTAGTAGACGGCAACATATGACCATAAAAATGATTTATATATCCACCGCATTTATATAATTTCACATCTTCATATTCTTTATACTTTAATAATTCTGCCTTTGCATTTTTATTATTATTTTTAAGTATTTTTATTGCTTCCGATTTATCTGTAACAATTTTTTCTATTTTTAAATCAGATTCTATTATGCTTTTTACTTTTGCCTTTATTTTTTCTATATCTTCTTCTGTAACTTCACTTTTATTATTTTTTATTTCACAGTATAATCCATTTGATAATGAGTGTTCTATTGTAACCTTACACCCATTAAAAATTTCTTCACATGCTTTTATAAAAACCAAAGACAACGTTCTCATGTAAACTCTCATTCCATCTGGTTGAGTTGTATCAATTAATTCTAAATCACAATTTTTATCTAAAGTACTGTTTAAATCTTTTAATTTATTTTTTATCTTTCCTATTGTTACTATACCCTTATATTCATTACTTAAATCTTTCGCTATTATATCTAAAGCTACATTTTTAGGATATTCATAATTTTTATTATTAATTTTTATATTTATAGTTTCCATAAATCTTTCTCCTATCCTTTAATATGTCTATTTATAAAGTTAGAACGATTTATTTTACATAAACCGTTCTAACACTTTTATAGATTCATCTATATCTTCATATTTAATTTCCAAAACTGCATATTGAATCTTCATAGACATTAAATTTTTTAAACTTTCTAAATCTAAAATTCCTTTTCCAATCCCAACATGCAAATCTTTTTTCCCATCATTATCACTTAAATGTATCAAATTTATTTTGGAATTTAATATATCTACAAAACAATCCTCATTTATTAAGTTATGACCTGTGTCATAACAAAATTCAATATTGGCTATATTATTTAATATATATTCAAATTCATTTGCTGTTGTTCCTATATTGCATATATCTCCACCATTTGTATATGTATTTTCTATAAAAACATACTTATTTTCTAAGTTTATTGACTGTAGAAATTTTATAGAATTATCTAAATACTTTTGCTTATTTCTCTCAAATCTAGACTTTATTACATATCCTAAGTGCATATTAAAATATTTTATATCAAGTTCTTTTAATTCTGAATTCATTTCATGTATAAACTTTACCCATGAATTTCTTATATATTCTACATTTTCACAACTGTTTAATTCCATAGGCAAATGAATCCCTATACTTATGTTATTTCTTTTAAATTCATCTTTATATAATAGAACTTTTTTACATTCAATTAAATTATCTATACCTATTTCTATATGATTTATATTTTTATTTGTTTTACATATACAAATAGCACGATCTATTTCATGAACTAAAGCAGATATTCCTAATTTCATTTTAAACTCCTATGAAACTTTACCAATTTTATTGAAAGGTAATAGTCTAATCACAACTTTACCCATTATATCACTTTCTTTTACTATACCTACCTCAGGATCTCTACTATCCATGCTGTTACCTCTGTTGTCTCCCATTGCAAATATATATCCTTTTGGAATAGTTGTGTCTATTTCACCTTCAGTTTTTTGACCATGTATATAAGGTTCATTTTGAAGCTTTCCATTTATATACACATCTCCATTTGTAATCTTAAGATGGTCACCAGGAACACCTATAACTCTTTTTACTAAATCTTTTTCTTTTCCATTAGCTTGCACTAAATCAGATTTAAAAACTATAATATCTCCTCTTTGAGGCTCTTTATGGTTATAGGCAACTCTATTTATTATTAAATAGTCTTTTTCCTCAAGTGTTGGATACATTGATGAGCCTTGTACTAATGTAGGTCTAACAAAGTGAGTTATTACAAGTGCTATGACTAGTGAGGTAACTATTATTTTTATCCATTCTATTATTTCTTTTTTAACATTTGCGCTCAAATTCACCATCTCCTCCATGTTCTACATACTTAGATAAAAGTTCTATAACTATATCATTTATATGTTCATACTTTTTAGTATTTATTCCCAAATCTAAAAGTTCACACGCCTTTATCAAGTCATAAACAACTTCCATAGGACTTCCATAAATTTTTTCAATATCTTCTTTACTTACACCTCTAAATCCATGGCCTACAGGGCTTTCATTTCTAAGTCTTATTAAATTTTCAAGCTTTTCACTATTTAGTATTTCAAGAACTCTGTCCATCCTTTTAGTTTGTTTTAGATATCTTTTTATATACTGAGTTACACCATGTATAAGATTACCATTATATATATTATACTTCTTTTTTAATGTATATAGTATATTTTTCTTAGATACCATATTGCCATGCATTGATACAGTATACCTTTTGCCTTCTTTCGTATTAACAAATATATATTTAAATAAAGCTTCTTTTAATCTATACAATCTTCCTAAAAAATCTATATATTCCTCATTAACAATTTGAATTTTTATATTTTCAATTAACTCTGATAGTATATCTTCAGGTTCTCCTTTATTTAAATTTTCTAAATTAGTTATAAGATTTTTAATTTCTTTTCTCTCCAGCATTTGTTCACTTAAATTATTAGTAAGTTTAAGTGCAGTTTTAAAATCAAAATTAGTAGCATATTTACATGATTTTAATAAATAATATAAATCTCCACTCTCTATTCCGCATTCAATTAATATATCTAAAACACCATCGTAATCATATCTTTGCAAAAACTTAGATATTACTAATTCTTGACTTTTGTTTATATAACTCATAAAATCACTCCTATTTATTTTTTATGTTTATGTTTCTTTTTCTTTAATCTTAAAAAACGTCTTCTAGCATAATCTGTGTATTCATCTAACTTATCTAAGCTTATTTTCCATAAATAAATTAAATAAATAACAAAACATATAGAAGCCCCTGTCGTTTTTATCATAGCTAAAATATCAAATACTCCATGTAAAACTATCGGTATTAAAATCAACTTAGCTAAAAATACTTTTCTTACTTTAGGCTTATCCAAATTAAACTTATACATAGATAAGTAATATCCCATATTTATTGCAAATAAAACATGTGCAGGAATAGATATTACAGCCCTAGCTAATCCAATTTGTAATAAATTTAATTGGTTTCCATGAAAAATATAAATAAGATTTTCTATTGTAGCAAATCCGAGAGTCGTAAATATACTGTAAACTATTCCATCTAATTTTTCTGTATAATGCCTACTTCTTAAAGTATAAGGAATTAAAATCATAATTTTTAAAATTTCTTCTGTTGCAGCTGCTACTACAAATGCAGTGTAAATTAAGTTTAAATGCGAATTATCAATCTTAGCTTTAAGTAATATATCTTCAATAGCTATTGCAGGTATACTTATCAATGTACCTATAAAAAATAATCTTATAAGTACCTTTATAGGTTCTTTATCATATTTATCTTTTATATATATCCATATTAAAATCGCTATTGTAGGCGCTAGAGATATTATTAACAAGTCTAATTTCATTTTTTGAATTACCTTTCTTTTTTATCATTCATATTATATTATTTCCAAATATCTTAACAAAATAATACCTTTATTCATACTATGTATAGATAAGTTGATTTCATATAAGAAAGGAGTTTTTTTATGCAAGATGGTTTTTTAACTGTTAGCGTCGTAGATAGTACTACTAACTTTCCAGTTGTAGGTGCAAACGTAAACGTATACTCCGTAGGAGATGACAATAAAGCCTCGACAGTAATTTATCAAAATTTAAAAACCGATATCTCTGGTCAGGTTGTTGGTTTAAATCTAGCTGCTCCAGATTTAATATATTCTCAACAACCAAGTGATGTAAGACCTTACAGTCAATATATAGTAGAGGTTATCAAAGATGGATACGAAACAATTATAATTAATGGTACACAAGTTTTGGCAACGGTTATAGCTCAACAAGGTATACAAATGGTACCTCGTCAAAGAAGTAAGCGCTTATATAGTAGACAAAACGAAATAGTAGTGGATATAGGAGCTCATACATTATGGGGTACTTATCCTCCTAAGATTCCTGAAAGCGACCTAAAGCCTATTCCACCTCCAACAGGGTTCGTTGTTTTAGATAATCCAGTAGTCCCAGAATTTGTAGTTGTGCATGATGGATTGCCTGAAAACAAAAATGCTCCTGACTATTGGGTGTATTTTAAAGACTATGTAAAAAATGTTGCTTCTTCAGAGATTTATTCTACATGGCCAACAGAAACGATACTGGCTAATGTAATAGCAATTGTTTCATTTACATTAAATAGAGTTTTTACTGAATGGTATAGAAGTAAAGGTTACTCATTTACCATTACTTCAACTACAGCTTATGACCACAAATATATTCACGAAAGAAATGTATTCGATACTATAAGCATTGCTGTAGACGAAGTTTTCAACACTTTTATAAAAAGACCTCCAACTGCTAGACAGCCTTTGTTAGCACAATATTGTGATGGAAATAAAACTCAGTGTCCTGGTCAAATGACTCAGTGGGGAAGTAAAAATTTAGGAGATCAAGGCCTTAGTTATGAAGAAATTTTAAGAAAGTTTTATGGTGAAAGTATAGTTCTTGAAAAAGCTCCAATAGTAAGTGGAGTTCCTGTATCATTCCCTGGCGAACCTCTAAAAGTAGGCTCTTCAGGTAAAGATGTTAGAACAATTCAAAATCAATTGAATGCTATTTCTAAGGGATATCCTGCAATTCCTAAAGTTAAAGAAGATGGAGTATTTGGTCAGGATACTGCAAACTCTGTTAAAGTATTTCAAGGTATATTTGGATTACCTAAAAGCGGAATTGTAGACTTTAAAACATGGTATGAACTTTCTAGAGTTTATGTTGCAGTTACAAAAATAGCTTCTTTAATTTAAATCCAACAATTTAATCGAAAAATTTAAATAGTGTAGTAATATTACTACACTATTTAAATATATTTATATATTTTTCATTTAAAATGTGATTTATTTTATCTGAACTTATTCTAAACTCTGGAATTCCACCTGCAAAAGGAGCTATTTCATACAAATCAAAATATATAACTAACTTATCATCTTGAATGTAAAATTTTTGATTTTCAGAAATTGATTTAAAACTATATTCTTGTTTATTTTCTTTTATTTCATCCCTTATTAAACCATTTATAACCTTTTTATAATCTGCGTTTTCTTTAAACAAATCTTTTAAATTTAAGTTTTGTCCGTTTTCTATAAATATATTATAGGATCTATTCTCATAGTATCCATGAGCCCCTCCACTATATTGGTAAATTTTAATTAAAATACTTAGCATTGAATCACTATTCTTTTTAACATCAAAATCTACGTTATATATATACGGAGTTATATATTCTTTAGGTGTATTTTTTAAAAAGTCTTTAGCCTCTTCTTCTACTTCAAAATACCCATTCATTATGTCATTTTTTATAAGTTCATTTATATTTTTCTCAATATTTTTATTTTCAGTTATTATGATTGGTACATTTATTATACTATTTAAATAAGTATTGTTTTTAGTTATAGTTTGAGTATCGATTTGTGCCACTATTGGATTTGTGTTTATATCTTTTATCTTATTATTAAATGCTGTAACTGGAATTTTAAAATCATAAATATTTTTTCTATTACTAATTTGGTATGGATTAAAATATACACATATACCTTCATTAGTTATATAGTAATTTGTATATTTATCTATTCTTATTTTATTTTTATCTATTTTAATATTTTTTTTATTAGCATCATTAATAATATAATTTTCTATTGTGTCTTTGTAATCTTGATTATTTTTTAAAAAATTGTCTATATATATTCTTTGCCCTGTTTTTAAATCAAATACATAACTATCTTTTATTCTTTCGTATTTCTTATTTTTTATATATATATCTTTATATATAAGAATATTCAATACATTTTTATCTTCAAATACCACATGATAATTTATATCTATTTTCTCACCTTTATAATTTTTAGAAACATCTTTTCTTTGTTTTTTTAAATTAATAAATTCATTTATATTTTTTCTTATATATGTATTTATATATCTTTCTATATCTTTATCCTCATAGTCTACAACTGGCATATTTACATTAAATTTTAGTCCATCATAATCAATACTACTTTTATCTGCTATTATCTTTACAGTTTTAAAACCTTGTATTATTGATGTTTTTATTTCATTGATACTCATATTTTCATTTAATTTTAAATTTATAAAAATAGCAGAAATTGATACAATTGTAATTATAATTAAGGATATAATCTTTTTTATATTTACCATAGTATATATTCCTCCTGTTGCATAATATATAGTATGTGATTTATAAGTAAAAAATATTATACCTATATTTTGTAATACAATTTATTTTTCTTAATTTACTAACAAGCATATAATTTTTTAAACATAAAAAAAGCCTTAAAGTTAAACTTTAAGGCTTTTTATTTATCTTCCTAATATTTTATTAATTTGTTGTTTGTATGCGTCAGCTTTAGCTCCGTATATAACTTGGATTCCTTTACCAACTTCCATAACCCCAACAGCACCAAGTTCTTTAAATCTAGTTTTTTGAACTTTAGAAGTATCTTTTACTTCAACTCTTAGTCTAGTTATACATGCATCTACAGAAACTATATTTTCAGCTCCTCCTAATGCCTCTAAAACATATGGTGCATTTTCTTCTATTTCACTATTAGCTGATTTTCCGCCTTTTTCTGCTTGATAATCAGCTTTTGTATATAATTTTGTTTCTTCTTCATTTTCATCTCTACCTGGAGTTTTTAAGTTTAATTTAAGTATTAAAGTCTTGAATAAGAAGTAGTAAACTACTGCATATACAGCTCCTACCATTATAACTCTTAACCAGTTAGTTGGAACTCCTGCTCCAGCTGGAAGTATTCCAAATAATGAGAAGTCTATAAATCCTCCAGAGAATGTCATTCCTATAAATACATTTAATACATCCATTAGTAAGAATGAAATACCTGCAAGTATACAGTGAACTCCATATAAAACTGGTGCAACAAATAAGAATGTAAATTCTAATGGTTCAGTTATACCTGTTAAGAAAGATGTAACTGCTGCTGATAATAATAAACTTCCAACAACTTTTTTCTTACTTGGAGCAGCTGTATGATACATTGCTAATGCTGCTGCAGGTAATCCAAACATCATGAATGGGAATTTACCAGCCATAAATCTTGTTGTTCCTGCTACTATTCTTGACATAGTTTCTGGTGAAGCTCCTACTAAATCCTGCATACTTCCTAATTGTGCAAAGTATGCATAGTTTGCACCTTGAACTGTTTGCCAAGTTCCATCTATTAAAACATGACCATCAACAAAAGAACCAAACCAGAATGGTGTATAGAATACATGGTGTAATCCAAATGGTATTAATGATCTTTCTATAACTCCGTAGAAGAATGTTCCTACTGCACCTGCATTGTTAACTCCTAATGCTATAAATGCTATTCCATCTTGAACAAATGGCCAAACAAATGCAAGTATTCCACCTACAATTGCCATAGCTATTGAAACTACTATTGGAACAAATCTTGATCCTGAGAAGAATCCTATAACTTGTGGTAATTGTATATTGTAATATTTATTGTGTAAAGTAGATGTAACTATACCAGTTATAATACCACCAAATACAGACATATTAAGTGTGTATATACCTAATGTTGTAGTTACATATGTTGCATACTGAGCTGGAGTGCTATCTGGAGTTATAACTCCTAATTGTGTAACTCCTAATCCAAGTAATACACCTATAACTTTATTCATTATTAAGAATCCAAATACTGAAGCAAGTGCTGATGTACCTTTATCCTCTTTTGCAAGCCCTACTGCTGTACCAACTGCAAATAATAGAGGTAAGTTTCCAAATACTATATCTCCTACACCTTGCATTATCTGTAAAATTACTGTTACTGCAGGTATAGATACAAATGCTATTAGTGGTTGATATATAGCTGGCGCATTTTGTAATGCTGCTATATTAAGAAGCGCTCCACCAACTCCTAATAATATCCCTGCAACAGGTAATGCTGCTATTGGAAGCATTATTGCTTTACCTATTCTTTGTAAAAATTGAAGCATATTATAATTCCTCCTTAATTTTTTAGTATGACTAATCAAATTAAATTTAAATTAACATTTTATACATATTACTATGATAAATAAAAAAGAGCTAAAATATTCATATTTTTACGTATTATAAAATAATCGTATAAATACAAATATATTAGCTCTTGCCTGCTTTACCAGTAACACGCTCATTTATTAAGTATATGTTATATTATAGCATCTAATTTAAACCTTGTAAACAGTTTCCCGACTTTTTTCTACATTATTTTTTTGTTTTTGTTATTAGTCTATCAATGTGTAGTGTAATGAATCCTATTTCATTTTCACTTAACTTTATATCATAATTTTCATTTAAATAATTGCATAATGTTTCAGATATGTTGTATGAGTTCTTTAACTTTTCCTTTATATGATCTAATAACATATTTTCTTCTGAAATTCCTTTTACAGCTCTATTTATAGCTAGCCTTAAATGTATTATCAGCCTATTATAATATATAGAATCTTTGCATATATTTATACCTAATTCTTTTTCTAAAAAATCAATAGCTTCTTTAATTATTATAGCTTGCTTAGCACTATCAACAACTTTTGTTTTATTTAATATTCCATTTATATGCATCGTTACAAACGCAACTTCATCTTCTGTTAAATTTATACCTAGTGCTCTATTTATAAAATCAATTATATCTTTAGCTAAATCCCACTCATATTCATATAGGGTTTTTAATTCTGCCTTAAATTGATTTTCTAAATATATATTGTCAAAGTATCTTTCTATAGCAAATACTAAGTGGTCTAACAATGCCATATGAGATTTATCATTCATATCCACATTTATACTATTATCTAATATAGATAAACTTTCTGTGGCAACACCAATATAGGTTGGATTTATAGAGTTATATAATTCTTCTATATTTTTATATCTATCTTCATTTATAACAAATATTTTTTCAATTTTATTAGTATCTTTAAAAATTGAATTTATAGTTGCCTTAAATCCAATTCCACTTCCTACTAAAATGTACTCTTTATTTTGATTTTCTTCTACGCATAAGATAACATTATTATTGAAGCTCTTTATAATTTTGTACATATATGCCCTCCTAACTATAGACTATGTGAGAGTTGAATTAAATATGGTTTTCCCATATATAAATATACAATATTTCATACTTTAAGTATACCTGTTTATTTATAATTAATCGCTAAATTTACATAATATTAAATATTTTTATAAAACTTTTTTTATCCAAAACAAAAATCTAATTTAATATTTTATTTTCATTTTTGTCCTTTTAGGGTATAATATGCATTAGGTATATACATAACTTTTTAACAATCTTGTTATTGTTATTAAAGTTAATTTTCTTATGGAGGTTTTTAATATGTTAGTTTCAGCTAAAGAAATGTTAAACAAAGCTAGAGAAGGTAAATATGCTGTTGGTCAATTCAACATAAATAACTTAGAGTGGACTAAAGCAGTATTACTTACAGCTCAGGAAAACAATTCTCCAGTTATACTAGGGGTATCTGAAGGTGCTGGTAAGTACATGGGTGGATATAAAACTATAGTTGGTATGGTTAATGGAATGTTAGAAGAATTAAATATAACAGTTCCAGTAGCTCTACATTTAGATCATGGTAGTTATGAAGGAGCATTAAAAGTAATAGAAGCAGGATTCTCTTCTGTAATGTTTGATGGTTCTCATTATTCTATTGAAGAAAATATAGAAAAAACAAAAGAAGTAATAAAAATAGCAAATGCTAAAGGAATATCTGTAGAAGCAGAAGTTGGTTCTATAGGTGGAGAAGAAGATGGTGTTGTTGGTGCTGGTGAAATAGCTGACCCTAATGAATGTAAATTAATAGCTGATTTAGGTGTTGATATGTTAGCAGCTGGTATAGGAAACATACATGGTCAATATCCAGAAAATTGGGCTGGATTAAACTTTGATGCTTTAGAAGCTATAAACAATGTTACAGGAGACATGCCATTAGTTTTACATGGTGGAACAGGTATACCTGCTGATATGATAAAAAAAGCTATATCTTTAGGTGTTTCTAAAATAAACGTTAATACAGAGTGTCAATTAGCTTTCGCTGCTGCTACTCGTAAATATATAGAAGAAGGAAAAGACCTACAAGGTAAAGGTTTTGACCCTCGTAAAGTTTTAGCTCCAGGATTTGAAGCTATAAAAGCTACTGTTAAAGAGAAAATGGAATTATTCGGTTCTATAAACAAAGCTTAATATATAAATTGAAAGCTATCTCGTAAATCGAGATAGCTTTTTTAGTTTATATTATTTTAATTTTTCTTATATAATTTTACAATTGTTTCAACATGAGGAGTATTTGGGAACATGTCCATACATTTAACCTTTTCTACCTCATATCCATATTTTTTAAACTCTACTAAGTCTAATACTAAAGTTTTTGGATTACAAGATATATAAACTATCTCTTTAGAATCAAATTTTGATATATCTCTTATAGCATCTTTATGAACTCCTGGTCTTGGTGGATCTACTATTATTATATCTGGCTTAGCTTTTAATTTATTAACTGTTTTAGCTACATCTCCTGCTATAAACTCACAATTTGTTAAGTTATTTAATTTTGCATTTTTATTTGCAGCTTCAACAGCTTCCTCTATAATCTCTATACCATAAACTTTTTTAGCTTTTTCAGCCATAACTTGTCCTATTGTTCCAGTCCCACTATATAAGTCAAATACTACTTTATCATTATGTTCCCCGACAAACTCTCTAGCTATTTTGTATAATTCTTCAGCACCTTTTGTGTTTGTTTGGAAGAATGAGAATGGAGATATCTTAAATTTAAGGCCTAAAAGTTCTTCTTGTATATAATCTCTTCCATGTAAAACTATTAGTTCATCACAATTAACTGCATCTGCTAACCCGTCATTTATTGTGTGTAATATACTTACTAAATCAGCTTTTAAGTCTAAGTTTAGAAGCATATCTTTATATTCTGTCATATCGAAATCTTCTTGAGATGATGTAACGATGTTAACCATCATTTCATTTGTATTTATACCTTTTCTTACTACAAGATTTCTTAAATAACCTTTATGACTCATATTTCTGTAATAAGGTGTATTCTTTTCGTTAAAATATTCTACTGTAGATGTTAAAACATTTATAAAATCATTGTCTACTAAAAAACATCCATCAACAGTTAAAATATCAATATGTTTCCCTTTTTTGTGTAATCCTAAAGTTAATGGTCCATCTTTCATTTCATCTCCGAAAGTATACTCCATTTTGTTTCTATATTCTTTAGTTTGAGGACTTTGCTCGATACCTTGGAAGTTAAATCCAAATATATCTTGCTCTAAAAATAAATCCATTACTTGTCTTTCTTTTATTTCTAATTGTTTTTCATAAGGCACAGATAACATACTACACCCACCACATACGTTAAAATGCTTGCATGGTGTTTCAGTCTCTAGTGGTGAACTTTCTAAAAGTTCCATCATTTTTACTTCAGCTTTTCCACTTTTAGTTTTTTTAACCGAAGCCTTAACTTTTTGTCCAGTTATTCCGCCTTTCATATATATGTCTCTATTTCCTAAACGACTTACTGACGTTCCTCCAAATTCCATTTTATCTATCTCAAATTCTATAATATCTCTTCTTTTCACTCTTTAATCCTCCGTATACAAAATTATCTTTCTTCTATTAATTTAACTTCTTCTTCTGTTAATTCTCTATATTCTCCCAACTCTAAACTTTCATCTAGATTTAGTTTTCCCATAGAAAGTCTCTTTAAGTACGTAACTTTTTTGTCTACACTTTCAAACATCCTTTTTACTTGATGAAACTTACCTTCATGTATAGTAAGCTCTATTTTAGATACGTCTCCACTTTCAAGAATAATAAGTTCTGCTGGCATAGTTTTATAGCCATCATCTAATATTACTCCTTCTTTAAAAGCTTTTATATCATCTTCTGTTACAACTCCATCAATTTCTGCAAAGTAAGTTTTAGGAACATGACTCTTTGGTGATAAAACCCTATGTGATAATTGTCCATCATTAGTTAATACTAATAACCCCTCAGTATCCTTATCTAACCTTCCTACTGGAAACGGTTCAAATGCTAATGATTTTTTATCTATTAAATCTAAAACTATAGGATCATGTTTATCAAAAGTAGCTGATATATATCCATCTGGTTTGTTTAACATTAAGTATATAAATTCTTTATATTCTATAGTTTCTCCATCAAAATTTATGATATCTTTATCCGTATCAACTTGAAGACCCGGGTTATTTTCTATTTTCCCATTTACTTTAACTAGTCCATTTTTGCAATCTCTCTTTATTTCAGCTCTACTTCCATAGCCTAAGTTAGAAAGTACTTTATCTAATCGTTGTTTTTTAGCCATAATCTGTACCTTCCTTTAAAAATGTTCTCCATTTTCATAATACTTTTCTTTCTCAAAGACTGTAAAAGCTAAATCCATACTTTCTACATCTAAATTATTTATTATACTATCAGTTATAATTTTAGCAACTACATCTTGAACTTCCTGTCCTCTATCAAACCATGCAACTTCTACAAAAGGATATACCTCTGCAATCTTTCCATCTCTTATAGCAACTGACTTTATACACTCTATTTCAAAATAATCTCTTGGGCATTTAACTGCTTCAACTAATTTATCTATCATATTCTCGCTTATTTTACATACATCAGTTTCATTTATTCCTCTTATTTTTATTTGTGGCATCCCATTTCCATCCTTTCTTTTATTTTTATTCATCTTATTTTATAGGTATTATTATACTTTTAATTTTTCATTATTACAATTTATATTCTTTTACATTAAAATGGGGGTGTCTTAAATGTTTTTATTTAAGGCATCCCCAAAACTATTTTTAGCTATAAAATTTAGAATCTCCATTTAATTGTTTTTTTCCTATTAACTCAGTCAAGCTAGTAAGTGATGCAATGCTTATATCTTTAAAGCTTATTACAAATACCAACTTAAAATCTGTAAATGTTTCATCTATACTATAAACATTAAAAAAGCATCTTATATCATCATTTAAATACTGTTCTCTTAAATCCGACTCAATTTCATCTGTAATATCTTTTACAAAAGCTCTTACATCTTCAAATAATATTTGAAATTCTTCTACAGTAGCTTCTTCACCTAGTTCTTCAAGTAGTTCATTAATCTCTTCTACTGAAAACATACTATCATCTAACTGACAATCAAATGCCATTATGCTGTCTTCTTTTATATCTTTAGATATATCTTGAACACTAATAAAGTCTTCACGTTCACTTAACATGTGTTTTATATCTTTACTTTTTATACTTATTGTTTGTTTTTTATTATTTATTTTAACTTCTAACAACTATCTAGCCCCCCACTTTAAGTTTATTGGAGACTTAATATAAATGCCTTTATATCATCCCAATTTTTTACTCTTATTATATTTTCATTTTCAATATTCTTGTTATAATTATTGTCTAATAATAATACAGTTAATCCTTCAGATGCCAATTGTTCAGCATTACTTGGATTATCTTCTATAAATATATTACATTCTAATTCTTTTGCTTTACTAACTTTGTAATCACTTCCTAATAAGTGTACATCTATATATCCTAAATCATTATCAGATAGCCATCCTGTAGTTATATCCTTCAATATCTCACTTCTAGCTGTAACAAAGTACAAGTTATGATTTTCATTTAATTCCTTTATAACTTCTTTAGCTCCATCTACAACATTAGCTTCTTTGTAAGCATGAATGAAATCAGTGTGGAATGATTGTAATAAATCATCTAGTTCTACTTGATATAATTCTTCTAACTTATGTGTTACACAATCTTCTTCTGTTATTTTTTTATTGTACATATCATTTAAGTACGGAATAAAATGATATGGATTAGTTATCGTTCCATCTATATCTATGCATATATTTAACTTTCCCATTTTTACCTCCAAATAAAACTTTATATTATTGTAGTTAACACATTATAACATACTAGATATTATAAATCAAAATAACACTATTTAGTATATGTTTGTGTTTTAAAAAAATTCACTTTGGTTACTTATATGTCTGAATAATCTATAACTAAAAGCATAAAAAAAGCTTGTACAATACAAGCTTTTTATGTTCTACGTTAAACATTATATCAAATTTCTATAAACTTTTTATTGTATCTAAAAAATTTTTAATTTCCTTATCAGATAAGCTAAGATATTCTTTTATCTGACTTATATACTTTAAGTTTTTAGTTTTTAACATAGTTTGTGCACATTCCATAGCTTTGCCCCTTAAAATATAAGCCTTTTGTACACATATTTTAGAATATTCTAATTGGTTAGTCGCATCTTCATTAGAAAGTTTAGGTACTTCCATGTCTTCATAAGTTTGCACTACTTCATCACACATTTCTTTAGCATATGCAACATCTTTTTTAGCTTTGTTTATAGTCTTAACATTTATATCTAAATTTTTAGTATTTGGAAGGCATTCCCTCATAGGTACTAATGCTTTTCTTTCTATTTTATATATTTCACTTTTAAAGTTTTGTACTGTCTCTTTATCACTTTTTTGCATAGATACACTATCTACTTCATTTGTATTATATTCTTCTTTCTTAGAATCATTCTCTGTATTTGAAGATTGCTTTTCACTATTTTCAACTTTCTTAGTTTCCCTTAACTCGGATTCTTTAGCTTCTATTTTTTCATTTTTATATTTGCTTTCTTGGTTATCTTCATACTGTTCATTAAAAGCATAACTTCTATATTCTAAAATTTCTTCTATTTTATTTATCGTACTTATATATATATTACAGATTACTATAACAGTGGCAACTACTACATACATACCTCCATATATACTTGCCCTTTTAAAATCATCTTTGTTTTTAAACAAGACCCATAAAGGCAATATATATAAAAGCAAAATTACTAATGCCCATCTCACATTAACAACTCCTTTACCTAAAGTTTATATTTCAGGTTTGATATATTAATAGTATTTACCATATTTTATTAATTAATCCATAATTTTTATCAAATTAAAATCTACATAATCACAAGATACCAAATTATATTCAACTTCATTTCTAATTCCCTTTAATCCCATTTTAAATGATTCTTTTCCATGTAAATGCCCATATACCACTTTTTCAACTCCGTAAGACTCATATATTTCTGTAAATAAAGATGGATCTAGTTTATCATTAGTCGGTGGGTAATGTGTTATAACTATTGTCTTTTTAAATCCAGCCTTCTTAGCTGCATCTAAAGAAAGTTTTAGTCTATGAGCTTCTCTTTTATAAATTTTCTCATCATCTTCTGTAAATTTAACATCATTAGGGCATATCCATCCTCTAGTTCCACAAATTGCATATTCTTCATATTGATAAAAGTTATTTTGTAAGAAACTCATATCATCATATAATTTATTTAATTTTGCTACTGTCGTCCACCAATAATCATGGTTTCCTTTTACATATATCTTTTTTCCAGGAAGATTATGTATTATATTTAAATCTTCTTCTGCCTCGTTCATATTTATAGCCCAAGATGTATCTCCAACAATTAATACTGTATCTTCTTCATTAACTTCACTTTTCCAACTATTAATTATCTTCTCTTCGTGATTATCCCAGTTATCTCCAAATATGTTCATAGGCTTATTAACAGCAGTTGAAAAATGTAAATCTCCTATTGCATATAAACTCATGTTAATGTCCTTTCTAAATTATATTTGATTTTCTTAAGCGTAAAAAAAAGAAGCGAGATTACTACCCTCTTCTTTTTTTATTATACCCTTCTAAAAGGGTATCTATCTCATTTTTTAAAGCTAGTATTTCAGTTATATCTCTTTCCGTATCAATCCTATCTAATCTTCTTTGATATACTATAGCTTTATGAGTTTCACCTAAATCGTAAAGCTCTTGTATTTTTCCTAAAACATCTCTAACCGTTATAGATTTAACTTGATACATAACTTGAGCTTTCATTATATGCTCTCTAATTTCGCTCATCTCTTGATCTAGTAAAAATGCTGCATCAGCCGCTCTTCTCAATCTCATAGCTAAATCCTCTGGTATATAGTGTTCATATTTATATTTTAAAGAATGCTCTATCGTAGCCCAAAAGTTCATAGCTAGAGTTCTTATTTGAATTTCACATAGAATTTCTTTATATCCTAACGCAGTGTTTATAGGATATCTTATTATTACGTGGTAACTTCTATATCCACTATCTTTAAAGTTTTCAATATAATCCTTTTCGTAGACTATCTCCATATCATTTCTTGATTTTATAAGATCTACTATAGTATATATATCTTCAACGAATTGACACATTATTCTTATTCCAGCTATATCTTCCATATCTTCCAAATTAGCAATATCTAGCCTCTTTGCTTTTGATATTATGGATGAAATTTTTTTAGTTCTTCCTGTTACAAACTCTATAGGAGAATACTCTCCTCTTTTTAGAAACTCTTTTCTTGTATTCTTAAATTTAACTTTCAGTTCTTCCACAGCGTGTTCATAAGGAACAAGTATCTTATCCCACTTTTCGTATTCCATTATTTCTCACCCTTTATTTTCAGATTTGTCAACTTCTATATTTTAACATAAATTATATTCATTTTGTATAATAAAGAACATCTCCATCTTCTATAAAATATTTAATTTCACCTAATTTATTTAGGTAACTTATCATTCCAACCAACGTTGACTTAAAGAAGTGATATTCCTTATAATTATAACTTAAATTGTTTTCATTCAATATAATTTTCAAAATAGACTCTAAGCTTTTAGGCTCTTTCATTATATTTCTTATTTGATTTAAATATTTATTTACTGACTCTCTATGTTTCTTTAATAAGTCTAATGTTTCAAATTTATCTAACTCTTTTTTGCAATGACCTAACACAACATATTCAAAATCTATTGTCTGTAATAAATCCAATGAATTTAAATATGCTTCTACATCAAATATAAATAACAAATCAAACTTATATAAAAGTTCCTCGCCTACTAGCATGTCTCCTAAAAAAAGCACCTTATCTTTAGTTAGCACTCCTACTGAACCAGCTGTATGGCCTTTTAAATCAATTATTTCTATATATTCTCCATTTATATGTAATTTTCCTGGTTTTATAGTCCTATCTATACTTACATTTTTCATATTTTTACTCATTAATATATTATCGAAAAATTCATTAGTATTTCCACCCATTATATATGTAGAAAATAAGATAGGATTATCTATATACAACTTTGAATAGAAACTAGACATATTTACTAAATTAGGGTATTTTTCTTTAAATTGATATCCCGCTCCATAGTGGTCATTGTGTTCATGCGTGTTTATCATCCATTTTATGGTTATTCCTTCTTTTTCTAAGTCTCTAATTATATTTCTAGGTCTAACACCTGGAAGCCCTGGATCTATAATCAAAGCACTTTTATCATTAAACACATAAACCCCAGTGTTTGTTCCTCCTCTTATGTAAAAAGAGTTTCCTTTTATATTTTTAAATCTCATTAGAATCACCTTACAATACTATTGTTTTTAATCTATCTAAAGCACACTTTCTTACGCTCTCATCTTTTGATACTCTTATTTTTATATTATAAGCTGTATCTTCGTATAATAATGATTCTATAAAATACTCTACGATACCTCTATCCTTGAATTCTATATTCATTATTCCTTTTGAATAAATTTTCGAATCTAATACCATCATAGAATCTGCAAAGTTAAGTCTTTCATCTTTTCTCAAATATCTATCATTTGGTTTAAATGATTCACAGTAATTTATTTTAAAATTCACAACATCATTATTAATTTCAAATTTATATTTATCTTTTATTAAAGATGCATACTCTTTATTTCTATTACTTATATTTTCTAAGTTTGAGTTATAGTCCTCTTTTGTCCAGTGTCCATATATTCTGCAATTTAAAGGTCTAACTTCATAAATTAAGCATCTATTATTTTCATCTTTAAATGGACAGGGACTCTTTTTTACATATTCTAAGAAATAATAATCTATAACCTTACTCAAACATTTTTTTCTTAAATCTTCATCAAGGCTTAAATAATGGTATATATTTATAAATTCAATTAAATTTATACCTACTGATTCCATACAACAATTACCACACCCTGTACAATTTCCATTAGGTACAGATTCATATACTTTATTTAACTCATCTATTAACTTATTTTCTTTTGCAAAATTTATGCTTTTCTCTATATCAATCTTTTTTAGGCTAGCCATTATTAATACTCCTTGTTATAATTATTAGGTTAATACAAACACTTATTATAACATATTTTTTCGAAACTTATTAGGAGGTACTTTTATATGAATAGATATACAAAAGTTATAAATATGATGGAAAGTTACTATACAAAAGATTATGAAAAGAAGAAAAAAAACGTAACTAAAGTTAGGGAAGTAAGAGAAGATACTGTTAGAAAATTCTTCTTACAAGGTGATTGCGAAGTTTTAGTAATATTAGAAGATAGCGGTAGAGAAATACTATTAGATGACTTTTCTTCAGAAGAAGATATAAAAAAATACTTAGGCCCTAAATTTATAAATAAAAAATAATTCTTTCTCCCTAAAATTTTAGGGAGTTTTTTTGATTTTTGTGTTATAAAACTTAAAATTGAGGTAATAATATAATATATAAATATTTAAACAATATTTAACTCAATCTCCCCAATTGTGAGCTTTCGTTCCCCCGATGAAAGCTCTTTTTTATTATAATATTGATATTTAAAATTTTTGGAGTATAATAGTTTATTAATAACTATTAAGGAGTTGTTGTTTATGATTAAAATAGGAAATTTAAATTTAGATACAGAATTTGACTATAGAATTATAAGAGAGGAAGATAACGATATAGATTTATTTATTGATATTAATTATAGAAGCTTAGATATAGATTGTGGCGATAGTAGTATTTTCTTTGCATCAAGGTTACAATTTCCATTCGTTAGATCAATAATACTTAGATTCAATAAATTAAATAATTTAATGACAGTGCATCTTATGAGAGATATTGATTTATTCTCTGCATTCGCAAACTTTGAAATTGATTACTCAAATTCAAGTATATCTATTAAAAACGATAAGGAAAAAGTAATTTTTACTAAACAAGCACTATAATTGCAAATAAATAAGGGGGCCTTAATAGGCCCCTTTATTTATTACTTATAATCAAAGTATAGTATACCATTCTTCACTAGTCAATTTATTTTCTGAAAATTCTCATTTCTTATTTTTTATCAACTTTTCCAAATGCAGTTAAGTATATATCTTTTAATTCTGATACAAGTGGATATCTTGGATTAGCTGGTGTACATTGATCGTCAAATGCATCTAAAGCTAATTTATCAACTGCAGCTTCAAAATCTTTTTCACTTACTCCACATTCAGCAATTGTTCTTGGTATATTAAGTTCAACTAATAATTTATTTACAGCATCTATTAAGCTATCAACGCCCTCTTCTGTAGTTTTAGCTTTTAACCCTAAGTATCTTGCTATTTCAGCATACTTCTTATCAGCTACAAATGATTTATATTTAGGGAATGCTGAGAACTTAGTTGGTTTAGTTGCATTATATCTTATAACATATGGTAATAATATTGCATTAGATCTACCATGTGATATATG
Organism: Paraclostridium sp. MRS3W1; assembly: GCF_032465715.1. NCBI lineage: Bacteria > Bacillati > Bacillota > Clostridia > Peptostreptococcales > Peptostreptococcaceae > Paraclostridium > Paraclostridium sp. MRS3W1. The sequence goes on from NZ_JAWDJM010000007.1 coordinate 64,132, forward strand.
GAATTCTGATCCTAATTTATGAGCTAATGAGTGATTTATTCCTAAGAATGCATTTGCAAATGCCATACCTGCCATACATGATGCATTATGCATTTTTTCTCTTGCCTCTTTATCACTACCATCTTTATATGCTCTTGGAAGATATTCAAATACCATTTGTATAGCTTTTATAGCTAATGCATCTGTATAATCTGTAGCCATTACTGACACGTACGCTTCTATTGCATGAGTTAATACGTCTACTCCTGTATCTGCTGTAACAGCTTTAGGAACTGTCATAACAAAGTTAGGATCTATTATTGCTATATCTGGAGTTAGCTCATAATCTGCTAAAGGATATTTTACGTTATTAACTTTATCTGTTACTACTGCAAAAGATGTAACTTCTGAACCTGTTCCTGAAGTTGTAGGTATAGCTACCATTTTTGCCTGTCTTCCTAATTTAGGGAACTTAAATACTCTTTTTCTTATATCCATAAATCTTAGTCTTAAATCATCAAAGTTCACTTCAGGATTTTCATAGAATAACCACATACCTTTAGCTGCATCCATTGATGATCCTCCACCTAAAGCTATTATAGTATCCGGTTTAAATTGTCTCATAACATTTGCCCCATTTAATACTGTATCTACTGATGGGTCTGGTTCTACATCTGAAAATACTTCTATCATAACTGGGTTGTTTCTCTTTCTTAAATGATAAGTTAATTTATCTACATATCCTAATTGAACCATCATTCTATCTGTAACTATCATTACTCTATTAGTATCTGCCATTTTCTCTAAATAGCTAACTGATCCAAATTCATGATAAACTCTCTCTGGTATTCTAAACCATTGCATATTATTTCTTCTCATAGTAACTTTTTTAATGTTTATTAAATTTACTGCTGATACATTGTCTGTTGTTGAGTTATTACCCATAGATCCACATCCTAACGTTAATGATGGCATATTTACATTATATATATCACCTATTGCTCCATGAGTTGAAGGTGCATTTACAAGTAATCTACCTGTTCTAACCTTTTTCCCAAACTCTAGTATTATATCGTCGCTATTTGAATGTATAACTGCAGAGTGTCCAAGACCACCAAATTCTGTCATTTCTACACATTTTTGTATTCCTTCTTTATAACCTTTTACTTTATAACAAGCTAAGACTGGACTTAATTTTTCTTTAGATAATGGATAATCATATCCAACTCCTTCAAGTTCAGCAACTAATATTTTTGCATTTTTAGGTGCATTCTTTATACCTGCCATTTGAGCTATTTTATAAGCACTTTGTCCTACTATGTCCGCATTTATTGTACAGCTCTCTTTGTTTATAACTAATCCTTCTAATAATTCTTTTTCTTCTTTATTTACGAAATAGCAATCATAAGATTTCATTAATCCTACCACTTCATCATAAATTTCTTCATCTATTATTACAGCTTGTTCTGATGCACATATCATTCCGTTATCAAATGTTTTTGATAATATTAAATCATTTACTGCTTGTTTTGCATCAGCTGTTTTTTCTATATAACATGGTACGTTCCCTGCTCCTACTCCTAAAGCTGGTTTTCCAGAAGAGTATGCAGCTTTAACCATACCTGGTCCCCCTGTTGCTAATATTAATGACACTCCATCATTTTTCATTAAAGCGTTTGAAGCTTCAATTGATGGCTCTTCTATCCATTGAATACAATCTTTTGGTGCTCCTGCTGCTATAGCTGCATCTCTAACTATTTTAGCAGCTTCAGATGAAGACTTTTGAGCCGATGGATGGAAGCTAAATATAATTGGATTTCTACTTTTCATAGCTATTATAGATTTAAACATAGTTGTTGAAGTTGGGTTTGTTACAGGAGTAACTCCTGCTATAACACCTATAGGTTCTGCTATTAACTTATAATTTTCTTCTTCATTTTCCTCTATAACACCAACTGTTTTTTTGTACTTTATACTATTATAAACGTACTCAGTTGCAAATATGTTTTTAGTTACTTTATCTTCGAAAACTCCCCTTTTAGTTTCGTCTACAGCAAGTTGAGCAAGTTCTATATGTTTATCAAGACCCTTCATTGCCATTTCTTTAACAATCTTATCTACAGCTTCTTGATCTAACTTCATCATCTCAGCTTTAGCTATATTAGCTTTTTTAACTAAATCGTTAACCTTTTCAGATGCTGTCATTTCTTTTAAACCATTCATATTCACTACCTTTTTAGCTTCTTTAGTCATTTTAAAATCCTCCCAAGATATTAGTTGATTTATATCAATGTTAGTTAATTAACAAACTTTATGTTTATATAATATATCCTGAGAAAACAATTGTCAATAATTTTTCGTTAATTTTTTATCTATTTGTAAAATATTTTTAAAATGAATTTTAAAAGTCTATTTTCATGTAATTTTTTGTATAAAAAAGCTATTGATTATTGAATCAACAGCTTTTTTTATACAAAAATTACTATTCCTTAAAATTTATAATAACTTCTTTATATCCTAAATTTTTTAGATTACCTTCTAAATTTTTCTTTATACTAATCTTAACTTCCTCTAAAAAACCTTCATCTATAACTTTCTTTTCATATTCTTTCTTGCTATTAGATAGTTCTTTTAGAACCTCATTTACCTCAACTCTATTGAATAGTGCATTTTTTACATCATATATATATACATTTTCTTCATCTATATAGTGTTCTATTATCCCCCACTTATTAATGTTTATAGTTATTGAATTTCTTGTGTTGTTTGCTATTGTTATGTCTTTTAAGTTTACTCCACCCTTTACTATCCCATTGTACTTTATAATAAAAGATTTTTCTGTGAATGGGATTTTAATATTTTTAAAGCTTTTATCCTTAGTAATAGTAACTATATTGCTATAATTGTACTTAGAAGTTGAAAGTTCTGCTACTTTTTCTATTGTATTTAATACCTTAGATGTGTCCTGTGGTGGTTTTTCGGAAAAAATTAGTCTTGATGAAATTATCCCCCCTATTAAAATACCTATAAATATAAACAGTATTAAAAGTTTATTCTTATTAATTTTTTTGTGTTTTTGTAGCAAATTTTTCCCTCCTTTTGATATAATATAAGCTACGATTAAAGTTTTTAATTTTGTTAACTTAAGAAAAATTAATCCATAAATTTTTTTAAATATGAAAGGAGATTTAAAATGACTTTATTAGTTTTCGGTCATAAAAACCCAGATACAGATTCTATCTGTTCATCAATATCATTAACATACTTAAAAAATCAATTAGGAAATACAGCTAAAGCTTATGCTTTAGGTGAAGTAAGAAAAGAAGCTCAGTACGTTTTAGACTACTTCAAAGTTGAGGCTCCAACTGTATTATCTTCTATATCAAATATATGCAAGGATGATGCTAACTTAGTACTAGAAGGTAAGCCTCAAGTTGTACTAGTAGACCATAATGAGTACGGACAAAGTATAGATGGTTTAGAAGATGCTGAATTAGTTGAAGTAGTTGATCATCATAAATTAGGAGGGATGCAAACTTCTACTCCTTTATCAATGAGATTAATGCCTGTTGGATGTACTTGTACAATAATAACTCAAATGTTTAAGGAAAATAATATAGAAATACCTTATGAGATAGCTGGATTATTAATGTCTGCTATACTATCAGATACTTTATTATTCAAATCTCCAACAACTACAGATATGGACAAAAAAGCTGTTGAAGAATTAAATAAAATAGTTAAAGTAGATGTTGAAAAATATGCTATGGATATGTTTAAAGCTGGTTCTTCATTAGATGGATTTACAGTTGAAGAAATAGTAAATATGGATTTCAAACCTTTTGATATGGAAGGTAAAAAAGTTGGAATAGGACAAGTATTTACTTTAGACATAGATGCTGTTCTTAATAAGCAAGATGAATTCTTAAACTATATAAACAGTACTGATTTCGATATGTTAGTATTAGCTATTACAGATATAATAAAAGAAGGATCTTATCTAATATACAAAGCTGAAGATAAAATAATATCTGATGCATTTGGTGTTAATGCTTCTCAAGGAGTGTTTGTTGAAGGAGCTGTTTCTAGAAAGAAACAATTAGTTCCAAATTTAACAGAATCTGTTAAGAAAAATAAATAGTATTTAATAAAATAGGGAGTAGAGATATTAATATCTCTACTCCCTATTTTATTAAATACTATTTATTTTTCTTAACAGATTCTGTTAAATTTGGAACTAATTGTTTCTTTCTAGAAACAGCTCCTTCAACAAACACTCCTTGAGAAGCATTAACACCAAATGCATCAGATATTATTTTATCTTCAGCTTTGTATATTAGATAAGATCCTTCTTTTATTATATCTGTAATAGCTAATACTAACATATCGAAATCAGTACTGTTTATATAGTTTAAGAATTCATCTTGCTTATTAAGAACAGCATCTATGTCTAAAGTAAATACTTGTCCTATTCCAACTTTTTTACCTTCCATATCAAAAGGTTTGAAATCCATATTTACTATTTCTTCAACTGTAAATCCATCTAATGAAGAACCAGCTTTAAACATATCCATAGCATATTTTTCAACATCTACTTTAACTATTTTATTTAATTCTTCAACAGCTTTTTTGTCCATATCTGTAGTTGTTGGAGATTTGAATAATAAAGTATCTGATAGTATAGCAGACATTAATAATCCAGCTATCTCATAAGGTATTTCTATATTATTTTCCTTAAACATTTGAGTTATTATTGTACAAGTACATCCAACAGGCATTAATCTCATTGATAAAGGAGTAGAAGTTTGCATCCCTCCTAATTTATGATGATCAACTACTTCAACTAATTCAGCATCTTCTAAACCATCTATACTTTGTCCGTACTCATTATGGTCTACTAGTACAACTTGAGGCTTACCTTCTAGTACTAAGTTAGCATCATCCTTGCATATATTTGATATAGAAGATAATACAGTTGGAGCCTCAACTTTGAAGTAGTCTAAAACGTACTGAGCTTCTTTTCTTACTTCACCTAAAGCATAAGCTTTAGCTGTATTTCCTAATTGATTTTTTAAGTATGTTAATGATATTGATGAACAGATAGAATCTGTATCTGGGTTTTTATGACCGAAAACTAATAAAGTCATTTTAAATCTCCTTTCATATTTAAAAAAATTTATGGATTAATTTTTCTTAAGTTAACAAAATTAAAAACTTTAATCGTAGCTTATATTATATCAAAAGGAGGGAAAAATTTGCTACAAAAACACAAAAAAATTAATAAGAATAAACTTTTAATACTGTTTATATTTATAGGTATTTTAATAGGGGGGATAATTTCATCAAGACTAATTTTTTCCGAAAAACCACCACAGGACACATCTAAGGTATTAAATACAATAGAAAAAGTAGCAGAACTTTCAACTTCTAAGTACAATTATAGCAATATAGTTACTATTACTAAGGATAAAAGCTTTAAAAATATTAAAATCCCATTCACAGAAAAATCTTTTATTATAAAGTACAATGGGATAGTAAAGGGTGGAGTAAACTTAAAAGACATAACAATAGCAAACAACACAAGAAATTCAATAACTATAAACATTAATAAGTGGGGGATAATAGAACACTATATAGATGAAGAAAATGTATATATATATGATGTAAAAAATGCACTATTCAATAGAGTTGAGGTAAATGAGGTTCTAAAAGAACTATCTAATAGCAAGAAAGAATATGAAAAGAAAGTTATAGATGAAGGTTTTTTAGAGGAAGTTAAGATTAGTATAAAGAAAAATTTAGAAGGTAATCTAAAAAATTTAGGATATAAAGAAGTTATTATAAATTTTAAGGAATAGTAATTTTTGTATAAAAAAAGCTGTTGATTCAATAATCAATAGCTTTTTTATACAAAAAATTACATGAAAATAGACTTTTAAAATTCATTTTAAAAATATTTTACAAATAGATAAAAAATTAACGAAAAATTATTGACAATTGTTTTCTCAGGATATATTATATAAACATAAAGTTTGTTAATTAACTAACATTGATATAAATCAACTAATATCTTGGGAGGATTTTAAAATGACTAAAGAAGCTAAAAAGGTAGTGAATATGAATGGTTTAAAAGAAATGACAGCATCTGAAAAGGTTAACGATTTAGTTAAAAAAGCTAATATAGCTAAAGCTGAGATGATGAAGTTAGATCAAGAAGCTGTAGATAAGATTGTTAAAGAAATGGCAATGAAGGGTCTTGATAAACATATAGAACTTGCTCAACTTGCTGTAGACGAAACTAAAAGGGGAGTTTTCGAAGATAAAGTAACTAAAAACATATTTGCAACTGAGTACGTTTATAATAGTATAAAGTACAAAAAAACAGTTGGTGTTATAGAGGAAAATGAAGAAGAAAATTATAAGTTAATAGCAGAACCTATAGGTGTTATAGCAGGAGTTACTCCTGTAACAAACCCAACTTCAACAACTATGTTTAAATCTATAATAGCTATGAAAAGTAGAAATCCAATTATATTTAGCTTCCATCCATCGGCTCAAAAGTCTTCATCTGAAGCTGCTAAAATAGTTAGAGATGCAGCTATAGCAGCAGGAGCACCAAAAGATTGTATTCAATGGATAGAAGAGCCATCAATTGAAGCTTCAAACGCTTTAATGAAAAATGATGGAGTGTCATTAATATTAGCAACAGGGGGACCAGGTATGGTTAAAGCTGCATACTCTTCTGGAAAACCAGCTTTAGGAGTAGGAGCAGGGAACGTACCATGTTATATAGAAAAAACAGCTGATGCAAAACAAGCAGTAAATGATTTAATATTATCAAAAACATTTGATAACGGAATGATATGTGCATCAGAACAAGCTGTAATAATAGATGAAGAAATTTATGATGAAGTGGTAGGATTAATGAAATCTTATGATTGCTATTTCGTAAATAAAGAAGAAAAAGAATTATTAGAAGGATTAGTTATAAACAAAGAGAGCTGTACAATAAATGCGGACATAGTAGGACAAAGTGCTTATAAAATAGCTCAAATGGCAGGTATAAAGAATGCACCTAAAAATGCAAAAATATTAGTTGCTGAACTTGAAGGAGTTGGATATGATTATCCATTATCTAAAGAAAAATTAAGTCCAGTCTTAGCTTGTTATAAAGTAAAAGGTTATAAAGAAGGAATACAAAAATGTGTAGAAATGACAGAATTTGGTGGTCTTGGACACTCTGCAGTTATACATTCAAATAGCGACGATATAATACTAGAGTTTGGGAAAAAGGTTAGAACAGGTAGATTACTTGTAAATGCACCTTCAACTCATGGAGCAATAGGTGATATATATAATGTAAATATGCCATCATTAACGTTAGGATGTGGATCTATGGGTAATAACTCAACAACAGACAATGTATCAGCAGTAAATTTAATAAACATTAAAAAAGTTACTATGAGAAGAAATAATATGCAATGGTTTAGAATACCAGAGAGAGTTTATCATGAATTTGGATCAGTTAGCTATTTAGAGAAAATGGCAGATACTAATAGAGTAATGATAGTTACAGATAGAATGATGGTTCAATTAGGATATGTAGATAAATTAACTTATCATTTAAGAAAGAGAAACAACCCAGTTATGATAGAAGTATTTTCAGATGTAGAACCAGACCCATCAGTAGATACAGTATTAAATGGGGCAAATGTTATGAGACAATTTAAACCGGATACTATAATAGCTTTAGGTGGAGGATCATCAATGGATGCAGCTAAAGGTATGTGGTTATTCTATGAAAATCCTGAAGTGAACTTTGATGATTTAAGACTAAGATTTATGGATATAAGAAAAAGAGTATTTAAGTTCCCTAAATTAGGAAGACAGGCAAAAATGGTAGCTATACCTACAACTTCAGGAACAGGTTCAGAAGTTACATCTTTTGCAGTAGTAACAGATAAAGTTAATAACGTAAAATATCCTTTAGCAGATTATGAGCTAACTCCAGATATAGCAATAATAGATCCTAACTTTGTTATGACAGTTCCTAAAGCTGTTACAGCAGATACAGGAGTAGACGTATTAACTCATGCAATAGAAGCGTACGTGTCAGTAATGGCTACAGATTATACAGATGCATTAGCTATAAAAGCTATACAAATGGTATTTGAATATCTTCCAAGAGCATATAAAGATGGTAGTGATAAAGAGGCAAGAGAAAAAATGCATAATGCATCATGTATGGCAGGTATGGCATTTGCAAATGCATTCTTAGGAATAAATCACTCATTAGCTCATAAATTAGGATCAGAATTCCATATATCACATGGTAGATCTAATGCAATATTATTACCATATGTTATAAGATATAATGCAACTAAACCAACTAAGTTCTCAGCATTCCCTAAATATAAATCATTTGTAGCTGATAAGAAGTATGCTGAAATAGCAAGATACTTAGGGTTAAAAGCTAAAACTACAGAAGAGGGCGTTGATAGCTTAATAGATGCTGTAAATAAATTATTAGTTGAACTTAATATACCAAGAACAATTGCTGAATGTGGAGTAAGTGAAAAAGATTTTGAAGCTGCAGTTGATAAATTAGCTTTAGATGCATTTGACGATCAATGTACACCAGCTAATCCAAGATATCCACTTGTATCAGAATTAAAAGATATATACTTAACTGCATTTGGAAAAGTTGATAAAAAATAAGAAATGAGAATTTTCAGAAAATAAATTGACTAGTGAAGAATGGTATACTATACTTTGATTATAAGTAATAAATAAAGGGGCCTATTAAGGCCCCCTTATTTATTTGCAATTATAGTGCTTGTTTAGTAAAAATTACTTTTTCCTTATCGTTTTTAATAGATATACTTGAATTTGAGTAATCAATTTCAAAGTTTGCGAATGCAGAGAATAAATCAATATCTCTCATAAGATGCACTGTCATTAAATTATTTAATTTATTGAATCTAAGTATTATTGATCTAACGAATGGAAATTGTAACCTTGATGCAAAGAAAATACTACTATCGCCACAATCTATATCTAAGCTTCTATAATTAATATCAATAAATAAATCTATATCGTTATCTTCCTCTCTTATAATTCTATAGTCAAATTCTGTATCTAAATTTAAATTTCCTATTTTAATCATAAACAACAACTCCTTAATAGTTATTAATAAACTATTATACTCCAAAAATTTTAAATATCAATATTATAATAAAAAAGAGCTTTCATCGGGGGAACGAAAGCTCACAATTGGGGAGATTGAGTTAAATATTGTTTAAATATTTATATATTATATTATTACCTCAATTTTAAGTTTTATAACACAAAAATCAAAAAAACTCCCTAAAATTTTAGGGAGAAAGAATTATTTTTTATTTATAAATTTAGGGCCTAAGTATTTTTTTATATCTTCTTCTGAAGAAAAGTCATCTAATAGTATTTCTCTACCGCTATCTTCTAATATTACTAAAACTTCGCAATCACCTTGTAAGAAGAATTTTCTAACAGTATCTTCTCTTACTTCCCTAACTTTAGTTACGTTTTTTTTCTTCTTTTCATAATCTTTTGTATAGTAACTTTCCATCATATTTATAACTTTTGTATATCTATTCATATAAAAGTACCTCCTAATAAGTTTCGAAAAAATATGTTATAATAAGTGTTTGTATTAACCTAATAATTATAACAAGGAGTATTAATAATGGCTAGCCTAAAAAAGATTGATATAGAGAAAAGCATAAATTTTGCAAAAGAAAATAAGTTAATAGATGAGTTAAATAAAGTATATGAATCTGTACCTAATGGAAATTGTACAGGGTGTGGTAATTGTTGTATGGAATCAGTAGGTATAAATTTAATTGAATTTATAAATATATACCATTATTTAAGCCTTGATGAAGATTTAAGAAAAAAATGTTTGAGTAAGGTTATAGATTATTATTTCTTAGAATATGTAAAAAAGAGTCCCTGTCCATTTAAAGATGAAAATAATAGATGCTTAATTTATGAAGTTAGACCTTTAAATTGCAGAATATATGGACACTGGACAAAAGAGGACTATAACTCAAACTTAGAAAATATAAGTAATAGAAATAAAGAGTATGCATCTTTAATAAAAGATAAATATAAATTTGAAATTAATAATGATGTTGTGAATTTTAAAATAAATTACTGTGAATCATTTAAACCAAATGATAGATATTTGAGAAAAGATGAAAGACTTAACTTTGCAGATTCTATGATGGTATTAGATTCGAAAATTTATTCAAAAGGAATAATGAATATAGAATTCAAGGATAGAGGTATCGTAGAGTATTTTATAGAATCATTATTATACGAAGATACAGCTTATAATATAAAAATAAGAGTATCAAAAGATGAGAGCGTAAGAAAGTGTGCTTTAGATAGATTAAAAACAATAGTATTGTAAGGTGATTCTAATGAGATTTAAAAATATAAAAGGAAACTCTTTTTACATAAGAGGAGGAACAAACACTGGGGTTTATGTGTTTAATGATAAAAGTGCTTTGATTATAGATCCAGGGCTTCCAGGTGTTAGACCTAGAAATATAATTAGAGACTTAGAAAAAGAAGGAATAACCATAAAATGGATGATAAACACGCATGAACACAATGACCACTATGGAGCGGGATATCAATTTAAAGAAAAATACCCTAATTTAGTAAATATGTCTAGTTTCTATTCAAAGTTGTATATAGATAATCCTATCTTATTTTCTACATATATAATGGGTGGAAATACTAATGAATTTTTCGATAATATATTAATGAGTAAAAATATGAAAAATGTAAGTATAGATAGGACTATAAAACCAGGAAAATTACATATAAATGGAGAATATATAGAAATAATTGATTTAAAAGGCCATACAGCTGGTTCAGTAGGAGTGCTAACTAAAGATAAGGTGCTTTTTTTAGGAGACATGCTAGTAGGCGAGGAACTTTTATATAAGTTTGATTTGTTATTTATATTTGATGTAGAAGCATATTTAAATTCATTGGATTTATTACAGACAATAGATTTTGAATATGTTGTGTTAGGTCATTGCAAAAAAGAGTTAGATAAATTTGAAACATTAGACTTATTAAAGAAACATAGAGAGTCAGTAAATAAATATTTAAATCAAATAAGAAATATAATGAAAGAGCCTAAAAGCTTAGAGTCTATTTTGAAAATTATATTGAATGAAAACAATTTAAGTTATAATTATAAGGAATATCACTTCTTTAAGTCAACGTTGGTTGGAATGATAAGTTACCTAAATAAATTAGGTGAAATTAAATATTTTATAGAAGATGGAGATGTTCTTTATTATACAAAATGAATATAATTTATGTTAAAATATAGAAGTTGACAAATCTGAAAATAAAGGGTGAGAAATAATGGAATACGAAAAGTGGGATAAGATACTTGTTCCTTATGAACACGCTGTGGAAGAACTGAAAGTTAAATTTAAGAATACAAGAAAAGAGTTTCTAAAAAGAGGAGAGTATTCTCCTATAGAGTTTGTAACAGGAAGAACTAAAAAAATTTCATCCATAATATCAAAAGCAAAGAGGCTAGATATTGCTAATTTGGAAGATATGGAAGATATAGCTGGAATAAGAATAATGTGTCAATTCGTTGAAGATATATATACTATAGTAGATCTTATAAAATCAAGAAATGATATGGAGATAGTCTACGAAAAGGATTATATTGAAAACTTTAAAGATAGTGGATATAGAAGTTACCACGTAATAATAAGATATCCTATAAACACTGCGTTAGGATATAAAGAAATTCTATGTGAAATTCAAATAAGAACTCTAGCTATGAACTTTTGGGCTACGATAGAGCATTCTTTAAAATATAAATATGAACACTATATACCAGAGGATTTAGCTATGAGATTGAGAAGAGCGGCTGATGCAGCATTTTTACTAGATCAAGAGATGAGCGAAATTAGAGAGCATATAATGAAAGCTCAAGTTATGTATCAAGTTAAATCTATAACGGTTAGAGATGTTTTAGGAAAAATACAAGAGCTTTACGATTTAGGTGAAACTCATAAAGCTATAGTATATCAAAGAAGATTAGATAGGATTGATACGGAAAGAGATATAACTGAAATACTAGCTTTAAAAAATGAGATAGATACCCTTTTAGAAGGGTATAATAAAAAAAGAAGAGGGTAGTAATCTCGCTTCTTTTTTTTACGCTTAAGAAAATCAAATATAATTTAGAAAGGACATTAACATGAGTTTATATGCAATAGGAGATTTACATTTTTCAACTGCTGTTAATAAGCCTATGAACATATTTGGAGATAACTGGGATAATCACGAAGAGAAGATAATTAATAGTTGGAAAAGTGAAGTTAATGAAGAAGATACAGTATTAATTGTTGGAGATACATCTTGGGCTATAAATATGAACGAGGCAGAAGAAGATTTAAATATAATACATAATCTTCCTGGAAAAAAGATATATGTAAAAGGAAACCATGATTATTGGTGGACGACAGTAGCAAAATTAAATAAATTATATGATGATATGAGTTTCTTACAAAATAACTTTTATCAATATGAAGAATATGCAATTTGTGGAACTAGAGGATGGATATGCCCTAATGATGTTAAATTTACAGAAGATGATGAGAAAATTTATAAAAGAGAAGCTCATAGACTAAAACTTTCTTTAGATGCAGCTAAGAAGGCTGGATTTAAAAAGACAATAGTTATAACACATTACCCACCGACTAATGATAAACTAGATCCATCTTTATTTACAGAAATATATGAGTCTTACGGAGTTGAAAAAGTGGTATATGGGCATTTACATGGAAAAGAATCATTTAAAATGGGATTAAAGGGAATTAGAAATGAAGTTGAATATAATTTGGTATCTTGTGATTATGTAGATTTTAATTTGATAAAAATTATGGATTAATTAATAAAATATGGTAAATACTATTAATATATCAAACCTGAAATATAAACTTTAGGTAAAGGAGTTGTTAATGTGAGATGGGCATTAGTAATTTTGCTTTTATATATATTGCCTTTATGGGTCTTGTTTAAAAACAAAGATGATTTTAAAAGGGCAAGTATATATGGAGGTATGTATGTAGTAGTTGCCACTGTTATAGTAATCTGTAATATATATATAAGTACGATAAATAAAATAGAAGAAATTTTAGAATATAGAAGTTATGCTTTTAATGAACAGTATGAAGATAACCAAGAAAGCAAATATAAAAATGAAAAAATAGAAGCTAAAGAATCCGAGTTAAGGGAAACTAAGAAAGTTGAAAATAGTGAAAAGCAATCTTCAAATACAGAGAATGATTCTAAGAAAGAAGAATATAATACAAATGAAGTAGATAGTGTATCTATGCAAAAAAGTGATAAAGAGACAGTACAAAACTTTAAAAGTGAAATATATAAAATAGAAAGAAAAGCATTAGTACCTATGAGGGAATGCCTTCCAAATACTAAAAATTTAGATATAAATGTTAAGACTATAAACAAAGCTAAAAAAGATGTTGCATATGCTAAAGAAATGTGTGATGAAGTAGTGCAAACTTATGAAGACATGGAAGTACCTAAACTTTCTAATGAAGATGCGACTAACCAATTAGAATATTCTAAAATATGTGTACAAAAGGCTTATATTTTAAGGGGCAAAGCTATGGAATGTGCACAAACTATGTTAAAAACTAAAAACTTAAAGTATATAAGTCAGATAAAAGAATATCTTAGCTTATCTGATAAGGAAATTAAAAATTTTTTAGATACAATAAAAAGTTTATAGAAATTTGATATAATGTTTAACGTAGAACATAAAAAGCTTGTATTGTACAAGCTTTTTTTATGCTTTTAGTTATAGATTATTCAGACATATAAGTAACCAAAGTGAATTTTTTTAAAACACAAACATATACTAAATAGTGTTATTTTGATTTATAATATCTAGTATGTTATAATGTGTTAACTACAATAATATAAAGTTTTATTTGGAGGTAAAAATGGGAAAGTTAAATATATGCATAGATATAGATGGAACGATAACTAATCCATATCATTTTATTCCGTACTTAAATGATATGTACAATAAAAAAATAACAGAAGAAGATTGTGTAACACATAAGTTAGAAGAATTATATCAAGTAGAACTAGATGATTTATTACAATCATTCCACACTGATTTCATTCATGCTTACAAAGAAGCTAATGTTGTAGATGGAGCTAAAGAAGTTATAAAGGAATTAAATGAAAATCATAACTTGTACTTTGTTACAGCTAGAAGTGAGATATTGAAGGATATAACTACAGGATGGCTATCTGATAATGATTTAGGATATATAGATGTACACTTATTAGGAAGTGATTACAAAGTTAGTAAAGCAAAAGAATTAGAATGTAATATATTTATAGAAGATAATCCAAGTAATGCTGAACAATTGGCATCTGAAGGATTAACTGTATTATTATTAGACAATAATTATAACAAGAATATTGAAAATGAAAATATAATAAGAGTAAAAAATTGGGATGATATAAAGGCATTTATATTAAGTCTCCAATAAACTTAAAGTGGGGGGCTAGATAGTTGTTAGAAGTTAAAATAAATAATAAAAAACAAACAATAAGTATAAAAAGTAAAGATATAAAACACATGTTAAGTGAACGTGAAGACTTTATTAGTGTTCAAGATATATCTAAAGATATAAAAGAAGACAGCATAATGGCATTTGATTGTCAGTTAGATGATAGTATGTTTTCAGTAGAAGAGATTAATGAACTACTTGAAGAACTAGGTGAAGAAGCTACTGTAGAAGAATTTCAAATATTATTTGAAGATGTAAGAGCTTTTGTAAAAGATATTACAGATGAAATTGAGTCGGATTTAAGAGAACAGTATTTAAATGATGATATAAGATGCTTTTTTAATGTTTATAGTATAGATGAAACATTTACAGATTTTAAGTTGGTATTTGTAATAAGCTTTAAAGATATAAGCATTGCATCACTTACTAGCTTGACTGAGTTAATAGGAAAAAAACAATTAAATGGAGATTCTAAATTTTATAGCTAAAAATAGTTTTGGGGATGCCTTAAATAAAAACATTTAAGACACCCCCATTTTAATGTAAAAGAATATAAATTGTAATAATGAAAAATTAAAAGTATAATAATACCTATAAAATAAGATGAATAAAAATAAAAGAAAGGATGGAAATGGGATGCCACAAATAAAAATAAGAGGAATAAATGAAACTGATGTATGTAAAATAAGCGAGAATATGATAGATAAATTAGTTGAAGCAGTTAAATGCCCAAGAGATTATTTTGAAATAGAGTGTATAAAGTCAGTTGCTATAAGAGATGGAAAGATTGCAGAGGTATATCCTTTTGTAGAAGTTGCATGGTTTGATAGAGGACAGGAAGTTCAAGATGTAGTTGCTAAAATTATAACTGATAGTATAATAAATAATTTAGATGTAGAAAGTATGGATTTAGCTTTTACAGTCTTTGAGAAAGAAAAGTATTATGAAAATGGAGAACATTTTTAAAGGAAGGTACAGATTATGGCTAAAAAACAACGATTAGATAAAGTACTTTCTAACTTAGGCTATGGAAGTAGAGCTGAAATAAAGAGAGATTGCAAAAATGGACTAGTTAAAGTAAATGGGAAAATAGAAAATAACCCGGGTCTTCAAGTTGATACGGATAAAGATATCATAAATTTTGATGGAGAAACTATAGAATATAAAGAATTTATATACTTAATGTTAAACAAACCAGATGGATATATATCAGCTACTTTTGATAAACATGATCCTATAGTTTTAGATTTAATAGATAAAAAATCATTAGCATTTGAACCGTTTCCAGTAGGAAGGTTAGATAAGGATACTGAGGGGTTATTAGTATTAACTAATGATGGACAATTATCACATAGGGTTTTATCACCAAAGAGTCATGTTCCTAAAACTTACTTTGCAGAAATTGATGGAGTTGTAACAGAAGATGATATAAAAGCTTTTAAAGAAGGAGTAATATTAGATGATGGCTATAAAACTATGCCAGCAGAACTTATTATTCTTGAAAGTGGAGACGTATCTAAAATAGAGCTTACTATACATGAAGGTAAGTTTCATCAAGTAAAAAGGATGTTTGAAAGTGTAGACAAAAAAGTTACGTACTTAAAGAGACTTTCTATGGGAAAACTAAATCTAGATGAAAGTTTAGAGTTGGGAGAATATAGAGAATTAACAGAAGAAGAAGTTAAATTAATAGAAGAAAGATAATTTTGTATACGGAGGATTAAAGAGTGAAAAGAAGAGATATTATAGAATTTGAGATAGATAAAATGGAATTTGGAGGAACGTCAGTAAGTCGTTTAGGAAATAGAGACATATATATGAAAGGCGGAATAACTGGACAAAAAGTTAAGGCTTCGGTTAAAAAAACTAAAAGTGGAAAAGCTGAAGTAAAAATGATGGAACTTTTAGAAAGTTCACCACTAGAGACTGAAACACCATGCAAGCATTTTAACGTATGTGGTGGGTGTAGTATGTTATCTGTGCCTTATGAAAAACAATTAGAAATAAAAGAAAGACAAGTAATGGATTTATTTTTAGAGCAAGATATATTTGGATTTAACTTCCAAGGTATCGAGCAAAGTCCTCAAACTAAAGAATATAGAAACAAAATGGAGTATACTTTCGGAGATGAAATGAAAGATGGACCATTAACTTTAGGATTACACAAAAAAGGGAAACATATTGATATTTTAACTGTTGATGGATGTTTTTTAGTAGACAATGATTTTATAAATGT
Organism: Paraclostridium sp. MRS3W1; assembly: GCF_032465715.1. Taxonomy (NCBI): domain Bacteria; kingdom Bacillati; phylum Bacillota; class Clostridia; order Peptostreptococcales; family Peptostreptococcaceae; genus Paraclostridium; species Paraclostridium sp. MRS3W1. Next base: position 80,983 of record NZ_JAWDJM010000007.1, read on the forward strand.
TTTAACATCTACAGTAGAATATTTTAACGAAAAGAATACACCTTATTACAGAAATATGAGTCATAAAGGTTATTTAAGAAATCTTGTAGTAAGAAAAGGTATAAATACAAATGAAATGATGGTTAACATCGTTACATCATCTCAAGAAGATTTCGATATGACAGAATATAAAGATATGCTTCTAAACTTAGACTTAAAAGCTGATTTAGTAAGTATATTACACACAATAAATGACGGGTTAGCAGATGCAGTTAATTGTGATGAACTAATAGTTTTACATGGAAGAGATTATATACAAGAAGAACTTTTAGGCCTTAAATTTAAGATATCTCCATTCTCATTCTTCCAAACAAACACAAAAGGTGCTGAAGAATTATACAAAATAGCTAGAGAGTTTGTCGGGGAACATAATGATAAAGTAGTATTTGACTTATATAGTGGGACTGGAACAATAGGACAAGTTATGGCTGAAAAAGCTAAAAAAGTTTATGGTATAGAGATTATAGAGGAAGCTGTTGAAGCTGCAAATAAAAATGCAAAATTAAATAACTTAACAAATTGTGAGTTTATAGCAGGAGATGTAGCTAAAACAGTTAATAAATTAAAAGCTAAGCCAGATATAATAATAGTAGATCCACCAAGACCAGGAGTTCATAAAGATGCTATAAGAGATATATCAAAATTTGATTCTAAAGAGATAGTTTATATATCTTGTAATCCAAAAACTTTAGTATTAGACTTAGTAGAGTTTAAAAAATATGGATATGAGGTAGAAAAGGTTAAATGTATGGACATGTTCCCAAATACTCCTCATGTTGAAACAATTGTAAAATTATATAAGAAAAATTAAAATAATATAAACTAAAAAAGCTATCTCGATTTACGAGATAGCTTTCAATTTATATATTAAGCTTTGTTTATAGAACCGAATAATTCCATTTTCTCTTTAACAGTAGCTTTTATAGCTTCAAATCCTGGAGCTAAAACTTTACGAGGGTCAAAACCTTTACCTTGTAGGTCTTTTCCTTCTTCTATATATTTACGAGTAGCAGCAGCGAAAGCTAATTGACACTCTGTATTAACGTTTATTTTAGAAACACCTAAAGATATAGCTTTTTTTATCATATCAGCAGGTATACCTGTTCCACCATGTAAAACTAATGGCATGTCTCCTGTAACATTGTTTATAGCTTCTAAAGCATCAAAGTTTAATCCAGCCCAATTTTCTGGATATTGACCATGTATGTTTCCTATACCAGCTGCTAACATATCAACACCTAAATCAGCTATTAATTTACATTCATTAGGGTCAGCTATTTCACCAGCACCAACAACACCATCTTCTTCTCCACCTATAGAACCAACTTCTGCTTCTACAGATATTCCTTTAGCATTTGCTATTTTTATTACTTCTTTTGTTTTTTCTATATTTTCTTCAATAGAATAATGAGAACCATCAAACATTACAGAAGAGAATCCTGCTTCTATTACTTTTAATGCTCCTTCATAACTACCATGATCTAAATGTAGAGCTACTGGAACTGTTATATTTAATTCTTCTAACATTCCATTAACCATACCAACTATAGTTTTATATCCACCCATGTACTTACCAGCACCTTCAGATACCCCTAGTATAACTGGAGAATTGTTTTCCTGAGCTGTAAGTAATACTGCTTTAGTCCACTCTAAGTTATTTATGTTGAATTGACCAACAGCATATTTACCTTCTCTAGCTTTGTTTAACATTTCTTTAGCTGAAACTAACATATTAAAAACCTCCATAAGAAAATTAACTTTAATAACAATAACAAGATTGTTAAAAAGTTATGTATATACCTAATGCATATTATACCCTAAAAGGACAAAAATGAAAATAAAATATTAAATTAGATTTTTGTTTTGGATAAAAAAAGTTTTATAAAAATATTTAATATTATGTAAATTTAGCGATTAATTATAAATAAACAGGTATACTTAAAGTATGAAATATTGTATATTTATATATGGGAAAACCATATTTAATTCAACTCTCACATAGTCTATAGTTAGGAGGGCATATATGTACAAAATTATAAAGAGCTTCAATAATAATGTTATCTTATGCGTAGAAGAAAATCAAAATAAAGAGTACATTTTAGTAGGAAGTGGAATTGGATTTAAGGCAACTATAAATTCAATTTTTAAAGATACTAATAAAATTGAAAAAATATTTGTTATAAATGAAGATAGATATAAAAATATAGAAGAATTATATAACTCTATAAATCCAACCTATATTGGTGTTGCCACAGAAAGTTTATCTATATTAGATAATAGTATAAATGTGGATATGAATGATAAATCTCATATGGCATTGTTAGACCACTTAGTATTTGCTATAGAAAGATACTTTGACAATATATATTTAGAAAATCAATTTAAGGCAGAATTAAAAACCCTATATGAATATGAGTGGGATTTAGCTAAAGATATAATTGATTTTATAAATAGAGCACTAGGTATAAATTTAACAGAAGATGAAGTTGCGTTTGTAACGATGCATATAAATGGAATATTAAATAAAACAAAAGTTGTTGATAGTGCTAAGCAAGCTATAATAATTAAAGAAGCTATTGATTTTTTAGAAAAAGAATTAGGTATAAATATATGCAAAGATTCTATATATTATAATAGGCTGATAATACATTTAAGGCTAGCTATAAATAGAGCTGTAAAAGGAATTTCAGAAGAAAATATGTTATTAGATCATATAAAGGAAAAGTTAAAGAACTCATACAACATATCTGAAACATTATGCAATTATTTAAATGAAAATTATGATATAAAGTTAAGTGAAAATGAAATAGGATTCATTACACTACACATTGATAGACTAATAACAAAAACAAAAAAATAATGTAGAAAAAAGTCGGGAAACTGTTTACAAGGTTTAAATTAGATGCTATAATATAACATATACTTAATAAATGAGCGTGTTACTGGTAAAGCAGGCAAGAGCTAATATATTTGTATTTATACGATTATTTTATAATACGTAAAAATATGAATATTTTAGCTCTTTTTTATTTATCATAGTAATATGTATAAAATGTTAATTTAAATTTAATTTGATTAGTCATACTAAAAAATTAAGGAGGAATTATAATATGCTTCAATTTTTACAAAGAATAGGTAAAGCAATAATGCTTCCAATAGCAGCATTACCTGTTGCAGGGATATTATTAGGAGTTGGTGGAGCGCTTCTTAATATAGCAGCATTACAAAATGCGCCAGCTATATATCAACCACTAATAGCATTTGTATCTATACCTGCAGTAACAGTAATTTTACAGATAATGCAAGGTGTAGGAGATATAGTATTTGGAAACTTACCTCTATTATTTGCAGTTGGTACAGCAGTAGGGCTTGCAAAAGAGGATAAAGGTACATCAGCACTTGCTTCAGTATTTGGATTCTTAATAATGAATAAAGTTATAGGTGTATTACTTGGATTAGGAGTTACACAATTAGGAGTTATAACTCCAGATAGCACTCCAGCTCAGTATGCAACATATGTAACTACAACATTAGGTATATACACACTTAATATGTCTGTATTTGGTGGTATTATAACTGGTATAGTTACATCTACTTTACACAATAAATATTACAATATACAATTACCACAAGTTATAGGATTCTTCTCAGGATCAAGATTTGTTCCAATAGTAGTTTCAATAGCTATGGCAATTGTAGGTGGAATACTTGCATTTGTTTGGCCATTTGTTCAAGATGGAATAGCATTTATAGCATTAGGAGTTAACAATGCAGGTGCAGTAGGAACATTCTTCTACGGAGTTATAGAAAGATCATTAATACCATTTGGATTACACCATGTATTCTATACACCATTCTGGTTTGGTTCTTTTGTTGATGGTCATGTTTTAATAGATGGAACTTGGCAAACAGTTCAAGGTGCAAACTATGCATACTTTGCACAATTAGGAAGTATGCAGGATTTAGTAGGAGCTTCACCAGAAACTATGTCAAGAATAGTAGCAGGAACAACAAGATTTATGGCTGGTAAATTCCCATTCATGATGTTTGGATTACCTGCAGCAGCATTAGCAATGTATCATACAGCTGCTCCAAGTAAGAAAAAAGTTGTTGGAAGTTTATTATTATCAGCAGCAGTTACATCTTTCTTAACAGGTATAACTGAACCATTAGAATTTACATTCTTATTTGTTGCACCAGTTTTATATGGAGTTCACTGTATACTTGCAGGTATTTCATTCTTACTAATGGATGTATTAAATGTATTTATAGGAATGACATTCTCTGGAGGATTTATAGACTTCTCATTATTTGGAATACTTCCAGCTGGAGCAGGAGTTCCAACTAACTGGTTAAGAGTTATAATGGTAGGAGCTGTATATGCAGTAGTTTACTACTTCTTATTCAAGACTTTAATACTTAAATTAAACTTAAAAACTCCAGGTAGAGATGAAAATGAAGAAGAAACAAAATTATATACAAAAGCTGATTATCAAGCAGAAAAAGGCGGAAAATCAGCTAATAGTGAAATAGAAGAAAATGCACCATATGTTTTAGAGGCATTAGGAGGAGCTGAAAATATAGTTTCTGTAGATGCATGTATAACTAGACTAAGAGTTGAAGTAAAAGATACTTCTAAAGTTCAAAAAACTAGATTTAAAGAACTTGGTGCTGTTGGGGTTATGGAAGTTGGTAAAGGAATCCAAGTTATATACGGAGCTAAAGCTGACGCATACAAACAACAAATTAATAAAATATTAGGAAGATAAATAAAAAGCCTTAAAGTTTAACTTTAAGGCTTTTTTTATGTTTAAAAAATTATATGCTTGTTAGTAAATTAAGAAAAATAAATTGTATTACAAAATATAGGTATAATATTTTTTACTTATAAATCACATACTATATATTATGCAACAGGAGGAATATATACTATGGTAAATATAAAAAAGATTATATCCTTAATTATAATTACAATTGTATCAATTTCTGCTATTTTTATAAATTTAAAATTAAATGAAAATATGAGTATCAATGAAATAAAAACATCAATAATACAAGGTTTTAAAACTGTAAAGATAATAGCAGATAAAAGTAGTATTGATTATGATGGACTAAAATTTAATGTAAATATGCCAGTTGTAGACTATGAGGATAAAGATATAGAAAGATATATAAATACATATATAAGAAAAAATATAAATGAATTTATTAATTTAAAAAAACAAAGAAAAGATGTTTCTAAAAATTATAAAGGTGAGAAAATAGATATAAATTATCATGTGGTATTTGAAGATAAAAATGTATTGAATATTCTTATATATAAAGATATATATATAAAAAATAAGAAATACGAAAGAATAAAAGATAGTTATGTATTTGATTTAAAAACAGGGCAAAGAATATATATAGACAATTTTTTAAAAAATAATCAAGATTACAAAGACACAATAGAAAATTATATTATTAATGATGCTAATAAAAAAAATATTAAAATAGATAAAAATAAAATAAGAATAGATAAATATACAAATTACTATATAACTAATGAAGGTATATGTGTATATTTTAATCCATACCAAATTAGTAATAGAAAAAATATTTATGATTTTAAAATTCCAGTTACAGCATTTAATAATAAGATAAAAGATATAAACACAAATCCAATAGTGGCACAAATCGATACTCAAACTATAACTAAAAACAATACTTATTTAAATAGTATAATAAATGTACCAATCATAATAACTGAAAATAAAAATATTGAGAAAAATATAAATGAACTTATAAAAAATGACATAATGAATGGGTATTTTGAAGTAGAAGAAGAGGCTAAAGACTTTTTAAAAAATACACCTAAAGAATATATAACTCCGTATATATATAACGTAGATTTTGATGTTAAAAAGAATAGTGATTCAATGCTAAGTATTTTAATTAAAATTTACCAATATAGTGGAGGGGCTCATGGATACTATGAGAATAGATCCTATAATATATTTATAGAAAACGGACAAAACTTAAATTTAAAAGATTTGTTTAAAGAAAACGCAGATTATAAAAAGGTTATAAATGGTTTAATAAGGGATGAAATAAAAGAAAATAAACAAGAATATAGTTTTAAATCAATTTCTGAAAATCAAAAATTTTACATTCAAGATGATAAGTTAGTTATATATTTTGATTTGTATGAAATAGCTCCTTTTGCAGGTGGAATTCCAGAGTTTAGAATAAGTTCAGATAAAATAAATCACATTTTAAATGAAAAATATATAAATATATTTAAATAGTGTAGTAATATTACTACACTATTTAAATTTTTCGATTAAATTGTTGGATTTAAATTAAAGAAGCTATTTTTGTAACTGCAACATAAACTCTAGAAAGTTCATACCATGTTTTAAAGTCTACAATTCCGCTTTTAGGTAATCCAAATATACCTTGAAATACTTTAACAGAGTTTGCAGTATCCTGACCAAATACTCCATCTTCTTTAACTTTAGGAATTGCAGGATATCCCTTAGAAATAGCATTCAATTGATTTTGAATTGTTCTAACATCTTTACCTGAAGAGCCTACTTTTAGAGGTTCGCCAGGGAATGATACAGGAACTCCACTTACTATTGGAGCTTTTTCAAGAACTATACTTTCACCATAAAACTTTCTTAAAATTTCTTCATAACTAAGGCCTTGATCTCCTAAATTTTTACTTCCCCACTGAGTCATTTGACCAGGACACTGAGTTTTATTTCCATCACAATATTGTGCTAACAAAGGCTGTCTAGCAGTTGGAGGTCTTTTTATAAAAGTGTTGAAAACTTCGTCTACAGCAATGCTTATAGTATCGAATACATTTCTTTCGTGAATATATTTGTGGTCATAAGCTGTAGTTGAAGTAATGGTAAATGAGTAACCTTTACTTCTATACCATTCAGTAAAAACTCTATTTAATGTAAATGAAACAATTGCTATTACATTAGCCAGTATCGTTTCTGTTGGCCATGTAGAATAAATCTCTGAAGAAGCAACATTTTTTACATAGTCTTTAAAATACACCCAATAGTCAGGAGCATTTTTGTTTTCAGGCAATCCATCATGCACAACTACAAATTCTGGGACTACTGGATTATCTAAAACAACGAACCCTGTTGGAGGTGGAATAGGCTTTAGGTCGCTTTCAGGAATCTTAGGAGGATAAGTACCCCATAATGTATGAGCTCCTATATCCACTACTATTTCGTTTTGTCTACTATATAAGCGCTTACTTCTTTGACGAGGTACCATTTGTATACCTTGTTGAGCTATAACCGTTGCCAAAACTTGTGTACCATTAATTATAATTGTTTCGTATCCATCTTTGATAACCTCTACTATATATTGACTGTAAGGTCTTACATCACTTGGTTGTTGAGAATATATTAAATCTGGAGCAGCTAGATTTAAACCAACAACCTGACCAGAGATATCGGTTTTTAAATTTTGATAAATTACTGTCGAGGCTTTATTGTCATCTCCTACGGAGTATACGTTTACGTTTGCACCTACAACTGGAAAGTTAGTAGTACTATCTACGACGCTAACAGTTAAAAAACCATCTTGCATAAAAAAACTCCTTTCTTATATGAAATCAACTTATCTATACATAGTATGAATAAAGGTATTATTTTGTTAAGATATTTGGAAATAATATAATATGAATGATAAAAAAGAAAGGTAATTCAAAAAATGAAATTAGACTTGTTAATAATATCTCTAGCGCCTACAATAGCGATTTTAATATGGATATATATAAAAGATAAATATGATAAAGAACCTATAAAGGTACTTATAAGATTATTTTTTATAGGTACATTGATAAGTATACCTGCAATAGCTATTGAAGATATATTACTTAAAGCTAAGATTGATAATTCGCATTTAAACTTAATTTACACTGCATTTGTAGTAGCAGCTGCAACAGAAGAAATTTTAAAAATTATGATTTTAATTCCTTATACTTTAAGAAGTAGGCATTATACAGAAAAATTAGATGGAATAGTTTACAGTATATTTACGACTCTCGGATTTGCTACAATAGAAAATCTTATTTATATTTTTCATGGAAACCAATTAAATTTATTACAAATTGGATTAGCTAGGGCTGTAATATCTATTCCTGCACATGTTTTATTTGCAATAAATATGGGATATTACTTATCTATGTATAAGTTTAATTTGGATAAGCCTAAAGTAAGAAAAGTATTTTTAGCTAAGTTGATTTTAATACCGATAGTTTTACATGGAGTATTTGATATTTTAGCTATGATAAAAACGACAGGGGCTTCTATATGTTTTGTTATTTATTTAATTTATTTATGGAAAATAAGCTTAGATAAGTTAGATGAATACACAGATTATGCTAGAAGACGTTTTTTAAGATTAAAGAAAAAGAAACATAAACATAAAAAATAAATAGGAGTGATTTTATGAGTTATATAAACAAAAGTCAAGAATTAGTAATATCTAAGTTTTTGCAAAGATATGATTACGATGGTGTTTTAGATATATTAATTGAATGCGGAATAGAGAGTGGAGATTTATATTATTTATTAAAATCATGTAAATATGCTACTAATTTTGATTTTAAAACTGCACTTAAACTTACTAATAATTTAAGTGAACAAATGCTGGAGAGAAAAGAAATTAAAAATCTTATAACTAATTTAGAAAATTTAAATAAAGGAGAACCTGAAGATATACTATCAGAGTTAATTGAAAATATAAAAATTCAAATTGTTAATGAGGAATATATAGATTTTTTAGGAAGATTGTATAGATTAAAAGAAGCTTTATTTAAATATATATTTGTTAATACGAAAGAAGGCAAAAGGTATACTGTATCAATGCATGGCAATATGGTATCTAAGAAAAATATACTATATACATTAAAAAAGAAGTATAATATATATAATGGTAATCTTATACATGGTGTAACTCAGTATATAAAAAGATATCTAAAACAAACTAAAAGGATGGACAGAGTTCTTGAAATACTAAATAGTGAAAAGCTTGAAAATTTAATAAGACTTAGAAATGAAAGCCCTGTAGGCCATGGATTTAGAGGTGTAAGTAAAGAAGATATTGAAAAAATTTATGGAAGTCCTATGGAAGTTGTTTATGACTTGATAAAGGCGTGTGAACTTTTAGATTTGGGAATAAATACTAAAAAGTATGAACATATAAATGATATAGTTATAGAACTTTTATCTAAGTATGTAGAACATGGAGGAGATGGTGAATTTGAGCGCAAATGTTAAAAAAGAAATAATAGAATGGATAAAAATAATAGTTACCTCACTAGTCATAGCACTTGTAATAACTCACTTTGTTAGACCTACATTAGTACAAGGCTCATCAATGTATCCAACACTTGAGGAAAAAGACTATTTAATAATAAATAGAGTTGCCTATAACCATAAAGAGCCTCAAAGAGGAGATATTATAGTTTTTAAATCTGATTTAGTGCAAGCTAATGGAAAAGAAAAAGATTTAGTAAAAAGAGTTATAGGTGTTCCTGGTGACCATCTTAAGATTACAAATGGAGATGTGTATATAAATGGAAAGCTTCAAAATGAACCTTATATACATGGTCAAAAAACTGAAGGTGAAATAGACACAACTATTCCAAAAGGATATATATTTGCAATGGGAGACAACAGAGGTAACAGCATGGATAGTAGAGATCCTGAGGTAGGTATAGTAAAAGAAAGTGATATAATGGGTAAAGTTGTGATTAGACTATTACCTTTCAATAAAATTGGTAAAGTTTCATAGGAGTTTAAAATGAAATTAGGAATATCTGCTTTAGTTCATGAAATAGATCGTGCTATTTGTATATGTAAAACAAATAAAAATATAAATCATATAGAAATAGGTATAGATAATTTAATTGAATGTAAAAAAGTTCTATTATATAAAGATGAATTTAAAAGAAATAACATAAGTATAGGGATTCATTTGCCTATGGAATTAAACAGTTGTGAAAATGTAGAATATATAAGAAATTCATGGGTAAAGTTTATACATGAAATGAATTCAGAATTAAAAGAACTTGATATAAAATATTTTAATATGCACTTAGGATATGTAATAAAGTCTAGATTTGAGAGAAATAAGCAAAAGTATTTAGATAATTCTATAAAATTTCTACAGTCAATAAACTTAGAAAATAAGTATGTTTTTATAGAAAATACATATACAAATGGTGGAGATATATGCAATATAGGAACAACAGCAAATGAATTTGAATATATATTAAATAATATAGCCAATATTGAATTTTGTTATGACACAGGTCATAACTTAATAAATGAGGATTGTTTTGTAGATATATTAAATTCCAAAATAAATTTGATACATTTAAGTGATAATGATGGGAAAAAAGATTTGCATGTTGGGATTGGAAAAGGAATTTTAGATTTAGAAAGTTTAAAAAATTTAATGTCTATGAAGATTCAATATGCAGTTTTGGAAATTAAATATGAAGATATAGATGAATCTATAAAAGTGTTAGAACGGTTTATGTAAAATAAATCGTTCTAACTTTATAAATAGACATATTAAAGGATAGGAGAAAGATTTATGGAAACTATAAATATAAAAATTAATAATAAAAATTATGAATATCCTAAAAATGTAGCTTTAGATATAATAGCGAAAGATTTAAGTAATGAATATAAGGGTATAGTAACAATAGGAAAGATAAAAAATAAATTAAAAGATTTAAACAGTACTTTAGATAAAAATTGTGATTTAGAATTAATTGATACAACTCAACCAGATGGAATGAGAGTTTACATGAGAACGTTGTCTTTGGTTTTTATAAAAGCATGTGAAGAAATTTTTAATGGGTGTAAGGTTACAATAGAACACTCATTATCAAATGGATTATACTGTGAAATAAAAAATAATAAAAGTGAAGTTACAGAAGAAGATATAGAAAAAATAAAGGCAAAAGTAAAAAGCATAATAGAATCTGATTTAAAAATAGAAAAAATTGTTACAGATAAATCGGAAGCAATAAAAATACTTAAAAATAATAATAAAAATGCAAAGGCAGAATTATTAAAGTATAAAGAATATGAAGATGTGAAATTATATAAATGCGGTGGATATATAAATCATTTTTATGGTCATATGTTGCCGTCTACTAGCTATGTTAAAACTTTCGATATAAAAAAATGGCAATCAGGAGTAGTTATATTAGGACCAAGCAAAGAAAATAAAAATGAACCTCAAAATTTTGTAGCTCAGCCAAAGCTTTCTAATATATATAAAGAGTCAGAAGTTTGGTCTGAACTTATTGGAATAGACAAGGTTGCTAGTTTAAATGAAGCTATAGAAAGTAAAAAATACGGAGAAATAATCAGTATAGTTGAAGCATTGCATGAAAAAAAGATATCGCAAATTGCAGACATAATAAAAGAAAATAATAAAAGAGTTATATTAATAGCTGCGCCATCTTCATCTGGAAAAACAAGTTTTGCACATAGATTATCTATACAATTAAAAGTTAATAACTTACATCCGGTGCCTATTTCTTTAGATGACTATTTTGTTGATAGAGAAGATACTCCTTTAGATGAGTTTGGTAATTTTGATTTTGAATCTATATATGCAATAGACTTAGAATTATTTAACAGTGATTTAGAAAAATTATTAAAAGGTGAAGAAATTAAACTTCCAAAATTTAATTTTAAAACAGGAAAAAGAGAATTTAGCGGAAAAACTTTAAAAATTGAAAAAGACCAACCTATCATTCTAGAAGGTATACACGCATTAAATCCAATGCTAACACAGAGTATAGATGATAAGGATAAATTTAAAATATATATAAGTGTTCTTACTCAAATAAATTTAGATAACCACAATAGAATACCAACAACAGACTTAAGACTTATAAGAAGAATAGTGAGAGACTACAATTTTAGAGGATATAGTGCTGAAAAAACTATTTTAAATTGGTGGTCAGTAAGAAGAGGAGAAGATAAAAATATATTCCCTTATCAAGAAGAAGCTGATATAATGTTTAACTCAGCTTGTTTATATGAGTTAGCGGTTTTAAAGAAATATGCAAAGCCACTTTTAGAACAAATTGAAGATGACAACGAAGCATTTATAGAGTCTAATAGAATATTAAAGTTTTTACAATATTTTGTAGAGTTAGACGATGAATTAGATATACCTCCAACATCTATAATTAGAGAATTTATTGGAGGTAGTAGAATTGTTGATTAGACTTGGAATCCTGGGAAGTTGACATAAACCCAGGATTTTTTGTATTATATTACTTATAATCTTGTGACGTTATTAAAAAATAAGGAGGAATGTGTATGGAAAATGTATTAGAACAAATACTTGAAGACAACAGAAAATATACAAATTATGGACATGTAGCAACTTATATACCAGAATTAAAAAATGCAAGACAAGATGATTTAGGGATATGCATGATTGATATGAACAATGAAATTCATACGGCTGGGAATTTTGATAAAAAGTTCACAATTCAGAGTATATCTAAACCTATAATACTAGCTTTAGTACTTAGTGAAAATGATTGGGAGTATGTGTTCTCAAAAGTTGGAATGGAACCTAGTGGAGACCCATTTAACTCTATTATGAAATTAGAAACTAAAGAATCTAAGAAGCCTTGCAATCCGATGATAAATGCAGGAGCTATAGTTACAACTTCCATGATAAAGGGCAAGGATCTTAAAGAAAAAGAAGAAAAGATGTTAAACTTTTTTAGAACACTAGCTAAAAATGATAATTTAAAAATAAATTATGATATATATGAATCGGAGAAATTAACAGGAGATAGAAATAGGGCTATGGCTTACCTACTAAAAAATGATGGATTTATAGAAGGTGATGTAGAAGAAGTTTTAGACTTATATTTCAAGCAATGTTCTATAGAAATTGACTGTATAGACTTGGCTAGAATAGGCGTTAACTTAGCATCTTATGGAGTGGATGTTGAAACTGGAGAAAGACTTATAGATGAAAGAATATCACGTATAGTTAAGACGTTTATGGTAACGTGTGGAATGTATGATGCGTCTGGAGAATTTGCAATAAAAGTTGGAATTCCTGCAAAATCAGGTGTTGGAGGTGGTATATTAGCTTCAGTTCCTAAGAAGATGGGAATTGGAATATATGGACCTGCCCTTGATAAAAAAGGCAATAGTATTGCGGGTATAAAGATATTAGAATCTTTAAGTGAACAGTACAAAATAAATATATTCTAAAATAGAGAATTTTTTGACAATTACTACTTGATAATATATAATTATTTATATAATTAAATATTTTTATGGGTGGTGGGGGAATGAAAGAAGTTTTAGTACTAAGAGATTTAGAGTGCATAAAAGCAATTGCACATCCAAGAAGAATAGATATTTTAAATGCGTTTAAATCAATTCCGTTGTCAGCAAAACAATTATCTCAATTGCTAGATGAACCGCATGCAAAAATAAATTACCACATAAAGACTTTGTATAAGGTTGGTGTATTAGATTTAGTAGAAGAGAAGGTTAAATCTGGAATTGTTGAAAAGTATTATTATCCTACAGCTAAGCATATTGTTATAGGGAAGAATGCTTTAAATTTTAACAGTAATACAGAAGATAAAGATATAGGGGATATATGCATATCGAAGTTTGAGAATATGAGTAACTTATTTTATAAAGCTATAGAGGAAAATGATATAGATAGTGAGTACATAGCTAATTATAATCAAGTTTGCTTAAGTAAAAGTGAAATAAAAGAGTTATCCAATACAATAGAAGAAAAAATTAATGAAATTGTATTAAATAGAAAACATAATGAAGCTGAGATGAAATACGACTTAGCATTGATAACGATACCATTAGAAGAAAAATGTAAAGCATAAAGTATCAACAAAATTTGTTGATACTTATTTTTTTGGGTATATTATAAACGAATATAAAATTTAGGAGGGAACATAGTGATAGTAATAGGACCACATATTTCGATAGCAAAAGGTTTTGCAAAAGCTGCAGAAACAGCTGTAAGTATAGGAGCAAATACATTCCAATTTTTCAGTAGAAATCCAAGAGGTGGCAATGCTAAATCTTTTGATGAAAAAGATATAATGAAATTTCAACAAATAAGAAAAGACAACAAATTTGGCCCACTATTAGCACATGCTCCATATACAATGAACTTAGCTGGTGCAAAAGAAGAAGTTTATGAATTTGGAAGAATGGTTATAAAAGAAGATATTCAAAGAATGGATTCTTTAGGAATTGAATATATGTGTTTTCATCCAGGTAGCCATGTTGGGTCAGGAGTAGATACAGGTATAGATAAAATAGCTAATGCGCTTAATGAAGCTATAACTGGAAATGAAAATATAATGGTACTACTTGAAACGATGTCTGGAAAGGGAAGTGAAATAGGGTTTAGTTTTGACCAGGTAAAGGCTATAATCGATAAAGTTGATCATAATGAAAGGCTAGGCGTATGTTTAGATACTTGTCATGTATTTTCAGCTGGATATGATATTGTTAATGATTTAGATTCGGTTTTAGATAATTTTGATAATATTATAGGTTTAGATAAATTAAAGGCAGTCCACCTTAATGATAGTATGATGCCTTTTGGAGCGAAAAAAGATAGACATGCTTGTATTGGAGAAGGTGAGATAGGATTAGATGCAATAATAAGATTTATTACTCATCCTAAGTTAAAACATTTACCATTTTTCTTAGAAACTCCATTAGAAGATGAGGGTCATAAAAGAGAAATTGAAATGATAAAAGATATTATAAAACAAATACAATAAAATAATATATAATATAAAAATAAGATACGATATTTACAAAGTATCGTCTTAATTTATAAAAACGGAAATTAATTGTTTAGGAAAATCAAAAAATGAAATAAAATTGGGGGATGATTTATGAGAAAATTAGGAAGCACTAATATTGAATTAAATAGAGTTGGGTTTGGAGGGATTCCAATACAAAGAATAACTCAAGAAGATACAAATTTAGTTATAAATGAGCTTATAAATCAAGGAATAAACTTTATAGATTCAGCCAGAGGATATACTGTAAGTGAAGAGTACATAGGGAATGCAATTGAAGGTAAAAGGGATAAATTTATATTAGCTACTAAAAGTATGTCTAGAAGTTATGATGATATGATAAGAGATGTAAATATAAGTTTAAATAATTTTAAAACTGAATATATAGATTTATATCAGCTTCACAATTTAAAGCCAGATGAATATGATGGAATATTTGATGATGATATGGCTTATGAAGCTCTTTTAAAATGTAAAGAAGAAGGAAAAATAAAGCATATAGGAATAACGAGTCACAGTATAGATACAATAAAAAAAGCAGTAAATAGTGGTAAGTTTGATACAATTCAGTTTCCGTATAATATAGTAGAAGATCAAGCTGATGAAATATTTAAAGAAGCTAATAAAAATGGTATAGGGATAATAGTAATGAAGCCTCTTGCTGGAGGAGCTATTGACAATGCAAAATTAGCTATAAAATATATATTATCTAAAGACTATATAGATGTAGTTATCCCAGGTATGGATAGTGTAGATCAGGTTATTGAAAATACATCAGTCTTAAATAATCTTAATATAACTGATGAAGAAAATTTAGAGATAAAAGATATTATAGAAAAATTAGGGAATAGATTTTGTAGACGTTGCGAATACTGTATGCCTTGCCCTGTAGGGATAAATATACCTATGAATTTTTTACTTGAAGGATATTATAGTAGATACAACTTAAAAGAGTGGTCAAAAGATAGATATAAAAGTTTAGATGTAAATGCTTCTAATTGTATAGAATGTGGGAAGTGCGAAAGTAAGTGTCCATATGAATTACCTATAAGAGAAATGCTAAAAGATGTATCCAATATTTTAGGGTAAAAAAATCCCCCTATAAAGGGGGATTTGCTATTTCTTAGTAATAGTATAATCAACTTTGTACTCAGACAAAGGATATAACTCTATTTCTACTCTTGGGTTTTCCTTATCTATAAAATCAAACAAAAGAACTGGCTTTAACTGTTTATCATTTTTTATAATACCGCTTTTTTCTATTCCATCACATATACTTTTAGGATAGTTATGTAAATCGCCCATTTTTTTATTTGGAAAATATAGTTTCAATACAGTTATAAGGTCCTCTTCTATACAAGGGCCATCGTATTGTGTATTTATATATCCAGCAATCATATTTTCATATGCTAAGTACTTAGAGTGTTTGCCTTTAGAGGGCATCCAAGATTGACCGTGAATATTGTGAAGTTTAAAATTGGATTTACTTATTGGTCTACCTGGAATTGTCAACTTTATCATATATACCACATCCTTTATACCTTAGTTATTATAAATGTAAATAGAAATTAATGAAAGGGAAATTTATGAATAAGAATAAATTAAAAGAATTTTGTGAAAGTATAGGAATTAATTGTGTAGGAATAGCAGGAGTTGGACCTTATCACGACTTGGAAAATATTATAAAAGATAGAACAAAAAAAGATTTTATAACAGGAATGGAAGAACCATCTGTTGAGAAAAGAATTAATCCGAGAGCTAGCATGGAAAATGCAGAGAGTATAATAGTATGTGCTTTTCCATATTTTGTTGAAGACGTAGTAGATTCTAATTTATCAAAGTATTGTTATGGAAAGGATTATCATATAGTTGTAAAAGAAAAATTACAACAAATTGCAGATTATATAGATAGTAAAACTGAAGAATTTCAATATATGATATTTACAGATAATGGACCACTAATAGATAGATATTTAGCAAGTATAAGTGGAATAGGGTATTATGGAATAAATAATAATATAATAACTGATGAATATGGATCTTTTGTATTTATAGGGTATATAATAAATAACTATTATTTTGAACCAGATAAAAAAAGCGAAAAATCGTGTGCTAAATGTGGAAAATGTATAACATCTTGTCCTGGAAAAGCTATATTAGGTGATTTTGAAATGAATCCTAAAAAATGTTTATCATATATAACTCAGAAAAAAGAAGATTTAAGTGAAGATGAAAAAATTGCATTGAAAAATAATAAAAAAATATTTGGATGTGATATATGCCAAGATGTATGCCCACACAACATAAGTATCTCAAAAACAAATATTAAAGAATTTAAAGAAGAATTGATATATAATTTAAAAGAAGAAGAAATAAATAATATATCAAACAAAGAATTTAGAAGAAGATATAAAGAAAAAGCTTTTAGTTGGAGAGGTAAAAAGATAATACAAAGAAATATTGAAATACTAGAAAGATAAAACTTTTAACTTGTACAGTTAGAAGTTTTTTATTTTTTTACTTAACATTTAGTAGCTAGAAACATATTATATAAAAAGGAATTTTAAAGGGGGATGGATATGGCTAGATATGCTAATACCTCTCAACTAGAGGGCTTAAATGAGATAATAGGGCAAGAAAATGCAACAAAAGCTATGGAGCTTGGACTTAAAATAGATAATCCTGCATATAACATCTTTGTAGCTGGGGATAGTGGGACAGGGAAAACTACTTATGTACTTAGTGCTTTAAAAATGCATGCAGAAGATAAAAATGACCATAAAGACTGGTGCTATGTATATAACTTTGAAAATAGCAGAGAGCCTATAGCTATTGCACTAGATAAAGGTATGGGTAAATTATTTAAGAAAGATATGGAAAAGTTAATAGAAAGTTTATTGGATGAACTTAAGGATGCATTCGAAAGTGAAGAATTTGAAATAAGTAAAAATGAATTATTAGATGATTTTGAAATTGAAAAAGAAAACTTACTCCAAAAAATTAAGAAGTATGGAGAAGAAAAAGGATTTAAATTAAAAAATAGTAAGGTAGGCATGATTTTCACGCCACAAGATGAAGATGTAGATACAACTTCTGAAGAATTTTATAAAGTTAAAAAGGAATTAGAAAATGCAGCTATACAAATTGCATATAAAATTAAAGATATAGAAGAAGATGCAAAAGAAGCTCTTTTAGATTTAGAATATGAAGTAGGAAAATATATAGTAGATCCACATATAGATAGTTTACTTGAAAAATATGGAGACTTTGAGAAAGTAAGAAAGTATTTAGATGATACTAAAAATGATATTTTAGAATATGTGTACTTATTCTATATGGATGAAGAAGATTTGAAAGAAAAGTACGATAAAGAACACTTTACAAGATATAAAGTGAACTTGTTAGTAGATAATGGATTAGATAGATGTGGGGCACCCGTAATTGTGGAAATAAACCCGAGTCCAGCAAACTTATTTGGGAAGGCGGAATACGAGTACTATAATGGTACTGTAAAAACAGATTTCACTAAGCTGTTACCAGGTGCAGTGCATAAAGCTAATGGAGGTTACTTAGTACTGTATGTGGATCAACTTCTGAGATACAATTTATCTTGGGATATACTTAAAAAAACAATACAACAAGGTGAAATAACTTTAGATACACAAACAGCTATAAAGCCAGAGAATATACCTGTTAATATAAAAGTAGTACTTATAGGAAATAACTATATGTATAATTTACTATACAACTATGATCCTGAGTTTAATAAATATTTTAAAATATTTGTAGACTTTGACAATGAAATGAAAAAAAATGATTACAATGAAACTAGATTGGCAAATTTCATAGCTTCGTATTGTAATAGTAACAATTTAAATCATTTTACTTATGAAGGTGTAGAGCAAGTTGTTAGGTATAGTACTAGGATAACAGGTGATAGAGAAAAATTATCAACTAAATTTAATAAAATTGTAGAGATTTTAGTAGAAGGAGATGCTTATTCAAAAATAAGAGGATCTAAATATGTAGATAAAGAAGATGTATTAAAAGCAATTAAAGAGAGAAGAGAAAGATTTAGTAAAATAGAAAAGAAAATGGATGAATCTATAGAAAATGGGTTTACATTAATATCAACAACTGGATCTAAAGTTGGGGTTATAAATGGATTATCAGTTTTAAATATGGGTGAGTACTCATTTGGAAGACCTTGTAGAATAACAGTTACTACTGCACCTGGAAGCTCTGGAATTGTAAATATAGAAAGAGAAGTTGAAATGAGCGGACCTATACACAGTAAGGGCGTTCTTATATTAAATGGATTTTTACTAGAAAATTTAGCACAAGAATTTCCTTTATCACTTAATGCAAATATATGTTTTGAACAAAACTATGGTGGCGTAGATGGAGACAGTGCATCTGGAGCAGAGCTTTATGCCATGTTATCATCATTAAGTGGAGTTCCTATAAAACAAAATATTGGGGCAACGGGATCCATAAATCAAAAAGGAGATATACAAGTTGTAGGTGGAGTTACTGAAAAAGTAGAAGGATTTTATTATGCATGCAAGAAAAAAGGTTTAACAGGAAGTGAAGGTGTAATATTACCAAGGAATAACCTTAGAAATCTAGTTCTTGTTGAAGAAGTAAGAAATGCTATAAATGAAGGTAGATTTCATATATATCCTATAGATAGAATTGAAGAGGCTATAGAAATATTGACAGATAAAACTTTTGAAGAAGTTAAAAGCTTAGCTATTGAAAAATTAAAAAAATATAGTGAATTAGATAAATAAAAAATAAAGGAACTGCATTTTTACTGCAGTTCCTTTATTTTGGGCAAATAACAAAATATTACAAGATAATAAATATAATTATAGTATATATATTATTTTGTTTTGATAAATAATATAAGTAAATAGATATAAAACTTAATAAGTATAATTTTATATATGTTTAAATTATGTTTAAAATTGTTATATATTATATATGTAAAATTACAACAAGGGGGAATTAAAAATGGCAAAAGCAAAAAAGAAAAATAGAGAAAATATAAAAAAAATATTAGATATATTAGAAGAAACATATCCAAATGCAGAGTGTGAATTAAATTACACAACTCCATTTGAACTTCTAATTGCAACTATATTATCTGCTCAATGCACTGATGTTAGGGTTAATAAAGTTACATCTGAATTGTTTAAGAAGTATAATACAGCTGAAGAATTTGCTAAACTTAACACATTTGAAATTAGTGAGGAAATAAAAAGTTGTGGGCTATATAAAAGTAAAGCTCAAAAAATAAAAGAAACATCAGTGTTGCTTTGTTCTAATTATGGGGGTCAAGTTCCTGATAATATGGAAGAATTGACAAAACTTCCTGGAGTGGGAAGAAAAACTGCAAATGTAGTACTAAGTAATGCTTTTGGAGTCGATGCAATTGCTGTAGATACTCATGTATTTAGAGTATCTAATAGAATTGGGTTAGTAAAAACTGATACTCCTGAAAAAACAGAATTTGAACTTATGAAAGTTTTACCGAAAAAAAGATGGTCAAAAGCACATCATTTAATAATTTTTCATGGAAGGAGAATTTGTAAAGCAAGAAAACCAGAATGTAATATATGCCCATTAGTTGAATACTGTGACTATTATAAAGAAGGGAATGACTAAAAATTGAAGAGACAGAAAATATTTTTCTTAGTAACATTAGTTATGTTATATTGTTTTGGATTGACGTATAAATCTTATTGTATGAGCAAAGAAAGTAAAATCTATAAAAATATATATATTGAAAATATTGATGTCTCGGGACTGACAGAAAGTGATGCGATAAAAAAACTAAATAAATCTTTAT
Organism: Paraclostridium sp. MRS3W1; assembly: GCF_032465715.1. NCBI lineage: Bacteria > Bacillati > Bacillota > Clostridia > Peptostreptococcales > Peptostreptococcaceae > Paraclostridium > Paraclostridium sp. MRS3W1. The sequence continues at coordinate 101,745 of NZ_JAWDJM010000007.1, forward strand.
ATAAGAAAGATTCTATAGAATTATTTTATGGAGATAAGAAATATAATCTATCTTTAAACGAAATTAACTTTAAATTTAAAGTAGAGGATGCTGTAAATACAGCTATTAACATAGGTAGAGGTAGTGACTTTTTTAATAATACAAAAACAAAATTTAATTTAAGTATAGGTAAAAGTATAAAATTAAATGTTGATACTGAATATGATAAAGCAAAATTAAATGAATATATCAATAATTTGTCCAAAGAAATAGATATTGCACCAGTTGATGCGACTATAACAGTAGAAAATAACAATTTTAATATTAGTAAAGAGGTATATGGAGTTAATTTAAAGAAAGAAGCTCTACTTAGTGAAATTGATAAAAATATAAAAAATAAAAAATTTGGAAATATTAATATATACACAGAAACGATAAATCCAAAATATACTTATGAAAAGTTAGTAAATATAAATACATTATTAGGTCAATATGAAACAAAATTTAACTCGAAAAATCAAAATAGAGTTAGTAACATAAAATTAGCTATAAATAAAATAAATAATGTATTAATAGACTATAATGAAGAGTTTTCATTTAATAATATTATAGGTAAAAGAAGCACAGAACAAGGATTTAAGAGCGCGCCTATAATAGTAAATGGAGAAATGCAATTAGGAATGGGTGGAGGAATATGTCAGGTATCTAGTACTGTATATAATGCTGCACTATACTCAGGACTTGAAATCGTACAAGCTAGAAATCATAGTATACCTAGTGGATATATAGAAAAAGGAAGAGATGCTACTGTATCTTATGGAAATATTGATTTAATATTTAAAAATAATTATAAAAGTCCTATTCTAATAAAAAATGAGGTAAGAGATAATAAAATAATAACTACTATATATGGGAACGAAAATGATAAAAAGATAGTAGATATAAGAACTGATATAGCAGGAATTATAAAGCCTAAAACTATAGAAAAAGAAAGCAAAGCTTTATATGAAGGAGAAACTAGAATAGAAAGCAAAGGCAGAAATGGATACAAAGTAAAAACATACAGAGTTTATAAGAATGAAGATGGATCTTCTATAAATGAAGAATTAATTAATGAAAGCTACTACCCTCCTAAAAATAAAGTTTTAATAAAGGGAACAAAGAAAAAGGTAGATACAACAAAAAACTTGAACTCTGAAATAATATAAATCTCCTAATGTAAGGAGATTTATATTATTTTATTATTTTATAAGTTTTTAGAAATGAAAACTTTTGATATAATTAGACTTATAAAATGTTAAGGAGGATTACGTATGTCTTTAAATATCGTATTGGTAGAACCTGAAATACCACAAAATACAGGAAATATAATAAGAAGTTGTGCTGCAACTGGTACAACTCTTCACTTAGTTAGACCCTTAGGTTTTTGTATGGATGACAAATATCTAAAAAGAGCAGGTTTAGATTATTGGGATTTAGTTGAAATAAAATATTATGATAGTTTTGATGAAGTAAGAGAACAAAATCCAGATGCTAAATTCTTTTACTCAACAACTAAAGCTAAACAAACACACTCAGATGTAAAATATGAAGAAAATTCATTTATAGTGTTTGGAAAAGAAACTAAAGGATTACCTGAAAGTTTAATAATGGATAATTTAGAAACTGCAATAAGAATACCTATGGTTGATATAGAAAAAGCTAGATCTTTAAATTTATCAAATTCTGTAGCTATAGTATTATTTGAAGCGTTAAGACAAATAGGATATCCTAATCTGAGATAAAGTGTATACTATATGATAAAAAATAGGTTCAAAAAGAAGGTGAGAAATCTTATTATGATTATGAAAAAGATTTCCTATCTTCTTATTTTTTTAAATTGTATACACTAAATATTAAAAAAAGTGAATAAAATTAAAATTAAATGTAGAAAATATTTTGCATATAGTGTAAAATTTATGGTAAGAAATTATAAGAAAGATGTTCATAGGAGGTAATTATGAAACTTAAAAAGTTATTGTCTATAGGTCTTGTTACTGTATTAGCAGGATCGATGTTAGTAGGATGCAGTCCTTCTAAAGATTCAAAAGACAGCAATTCAGGTGGGGATGACAAAGTAAAAGTAACTATGATAACTGACGTTGGTGGAGTAAATGACCAATCTTTTAACCAAAGTGCATGGGAAGGTTTAGAAAAAGCTAAGAAAGACTTAGGAGTAGATGTTAAGTACATAGAGTCTAAGCAAGAATCAGATTACGCTAACAATATAGAAACAGCAATAGATGATGGAGCAAACTTAGTAATTGGTGTTGGATTTAAGATGGAAAAGGCTATAGGTGATGCTTCAAAATCTTATCCAGATCAAAAATTTGCATTAATAGATGCTGATTTCGGTGGAAAACCACCTAAAAATGTAGAAAGTATAATGTTTAAAGCAGAAGAATCATCATACTTAGTAGGATTAGTAGCAGGTAAACTTACAGAAACTAATAAAGTAGGATTTGTTGGAGGAATGGAAGGCCCAGTAATTGAAACTTTCCAAGCTGGATTTACAGCAGGAGTTAAAGCTGCAAAACCAGATGCTGAAGTAATATCTCAATATGCAAACAGTTTTGCTGATCCAGCAAAAGGTAAATCTATAACTAATCAAATGATATCTAATGGTGTAGATATAATATTCCATGCATCAGGTGATACTGGTAATGGAGTTATAGAAGCAGCTAAAGAAGCTGGTAAAAAAGCTATAGGTGTTGATAGAGACCAAAATAGTGTTGCTCCAGAAACTGTTATAACTTCAGCTATAAAGAGAGTTGATGTTGGGGTTTATGATACTGTTAAAAACCTAGTTGATGGTAAGTTTAATGGTGGAAAAGTAACTGTTTATGGATTAAATGAAGATGGAGTTGGAGTAGCAGATACTACAAAAGAAGATGTATCTCCAGATGTATTAGAATTTGTTAATAAACAAGGTGATAAAATTAAGAGTGGAGAAATAAAAGTTCCATCTACAATGAAAGATGTAAAATAATTAAATTAAATTAATTTAATAAAAAAGACTAGCTATGCTAGTCTTTTTTTTCGCCCAAATTAACTATGATAAAAATTTAGATAAATTGTTTGAGGTAAATAAATGTAAATTAGATTTAAAATGAATTATATATATATGAATACGAATTAAAAAATTAAGAAAATATTAAAAAAATTTTTATAAATAAAGAGGATTTATCAAAAAATAACATAAATATTTAGAATAACATAAAAAATAAATAATATGGTTATTTGTAAGGAATCTAATGTATTATAACTTACAATTTAAATTTAAATTATAATAAATATAAAATTAAATTATAAAAATGACAAAAAATAACAAAAAGTATGTACAATAAATAAAATATTACCTACTATTTGTTGAAATTAAATTGTTATAATACTTATTTTTTAGTATAATAAAATTGGCGATAAGTAAATAAGGAGGGTTATTATAAACTATGATTAATAGCAATGTAGACCACAGTCTAAAAGTTGTAGAAATGAAAAGTATAACTAAAAAGTTTGGAAATTTCACAGCTAACGATAATATAAATTTGACTGTACATAAAGGTGAGGTACATGCTTTATTAGGTGAAAATGGAGCAGGAAAGTCAACATTAATGAATATTCTTTATGGGCTATACCATCCGACTTCAGGGGAGATATTTATAAAAGGGGAAAACGTTAGAATGGAAAACCCTAATGTAGCGATATCTCATGGGATAGGTATGGTTCACCAACATTTCATGTTAGTACAGCCATTTACAGTTGCTCAGAATATAATACTAGGTACAGAACCTACAAAAGGTATCGGAGCAATAGACATGAAAAAAGCGATAGAAGATGTTAGTGATCTTTCAAAAAAATATGGATTACATGTAGATCCTAATTCAAAAGTAGAAGATATAAGTGTTGGGATGCAACAAAGAGTTGAAATACTGAAAGCTTTATACAGAGGGGCAGACATACTAATATTAGATGAACCTACTGCAGTTTTAACGCCACAAGAAATAAATGAGCTTATGAATATTATAAAGAACTTAACTAAGCAAGGAAAATCAGTAATAATAATAACTCATAAATTAAAAGAAATAAAGGCAGCAGCAGATTACTGTACTATCATAAGAAGAGGTAAAGATATAGGAACGGTAAAGGTAGCAGATACAACAGAAGATGAATTGGCAGCTATGATGGTAGGTAGAGAAGTAAGCTTTAAAGTTGATAAAGAAGATTCTAAAGTAGGAGATATAATACTTGAAGTTAAAAATATAAGTGCTAAAGACAATAGAAAAGTACAAGTATTAAATGATTTATCTTTAGAGGTAAGAGCTGGAGAAATTTTAGGAATAGCAGGTGTAGATGGAAATGGTCAATCTGAACTTGTTGAAATATTAACTGGGTTGAAAAAAGCAGATTCAGGAAGTGTAAAGGTTAATGGTTCTGAACTTATAAATGAAAAGCCAATTAATATATTCAAAAAAGGTATAAAAAATATACCAGAGGATAGACATAAAAGAGGGCTTATACTAGATTTTACAGTTGCTGAAAATACAGTTTTACAAAGATATAAAGAAAAAAGATTCTCTAAAAATGGAGTTTTAAATAATAAAGAAATTGAAAAACATGCAAACGAAATAATAGAAGAATTTGATGTTAGACCAACTGATTTTACATTAAAGGCTAGATCTTTATCTGGAGGAAATCAACAAAAGGTCATAATTGGTAGAGAGGTTGACAACATAAGAGTAGATAGAGATGCGACAGGACAACCTCAGGTATTAATAGCAACGCAACCTACTAGAGGGTTAGATGTTGGAGCAATTGAATTTGTTCATAAGGCGATAGTTGAACAAAGAGATGCAGGTAATGCAGTTTTATTAGTATCTTTAGAACTTGATGAAGTTATGAATCTATCAGATAGAATAGCTGTAATTTATGAAGGAAAAATAGTTGGCATTGTGGATGCTAAGAATGCAGATGAAAATACTTTAGGATTTATGATGGCAGGAGGTGTAGATAATGAGTAATGATGTTAAGGCAAAAAAGAAAATTTCTTTTGCTAATAATACGATAGTATTTTCTATTATATCTATATTTTTAGGATTATTAGTAGGGGCAATAGCTTTAACTATAGCGGGATTTAATCCAATAGAAGCTTATTCAGTAATGATTGAAGGAATAATCGGTAAACCTAAGTATATAGCATGGACTATTATAAAGGCTACTCCGTTAATTTTAACAGGTTTATCAATAGCTTTTGCGTTTAAAACAGGATTATTCAATATAGGTGCAGAAGGTCAGTTTATTATAGGTGCTTTAGCAGCAACTATAGTAGGATATACAGTTCATTTACCAGCAATAATACATATACCTCTTACTTTAGCTGTAGCTGCACTAGCGGGAGCCTGTTGGGGAGGATTTGCAGGTTTTTTAAAATCAAAATTTGGAGTTAATGAAGTTATATCTACCATAATGTTAAACTGGATTGCGTTTTATCTGAATAATTATATGATAATGCAACCATGGTTAAGAGAAGGTAATAGTGAAGCATCTCATATGATAAATGAGAGTGCAAGCATAAGTATAGATTGGTTAACGGGACTAGTAGGACCAGCCACAAAGGCTAACTGGGGTATAATAATAGCAATTATATTAGTTTTAATAATAGCTTTTATATTATCTAAAACAACTTTAGGATACGAACTTAGAGGTGTTGGATACAATAAATTTGGAGCTGAATATGGAGGAATAAATATAAATTCATCTATATTTAAATCTATGGCTATAGCAGGTATGCTTGCAGCATTAGCGGGAGCAGTTCAAGTTATGGGTGTAGCACAAAATATAACAGTACTTGCAGCACCAGAAGGAAATGGATTTGATGGGATAGCTGTTGCACTTATTGCTAACAGTAATCCTATAGGTGTAATTTTCTCAGGATTATTATTTGGAGCTCTTAAGTATGGTGGAACAAAAATGCAAACTATACAAGCTCCATCAGAAGTAATAAACATTGTTATAGGGTCTATTGTTTACTTTATAGCACTAAGTAGTGTAATAAGAATGTTATTTATCAAATATAAGAATAAAAAGAAACAAGGGGGACTTGAATAATGGAAGATTTAGCTTTAATTTTAAGTACGACTTTAATGTACTCTACGCCCCTTATATTTACAGCATTAGGTGGAGTATTATCAGAGAATTCAGGTATAGTTAATATAGGATTAGAGGGTATGATGACTATAGGTGCTTTCGCAGGGGCAGCAGCAGGTTATTTAGTAGGTAATCCATGGATAGCATTTTTAATAGGTGGATTAGCAGGTGGTTTATTTGCATTAATACATGCTATTGCAACTGTAAGTTTTAATGCAGATCATACTATATCAGGTGTTGCTATAAATTTACTGGCACCTGGAGTAGCATTATTTTCTTCGAAAATATTATTTGATGGAGCAACGATGACTCCAACTATAGCTATGGAAGATAAAATACCAAGACCTTTAAATGGTTTATTTGCAGAAGGTAGTATATTAAATACAGTTTTTAACACTTATGCAACAGTATTTATAGCATTTATACTTGTAGCTGTAGTGTGGTATGTTTTATATAAAACAAAGTTAGGACTTAGAATAAGATCTGTTGGAGAACATCCAGGAGCAGCAGATACTTTAGGTATTAATGTAAATCGCGTTAGATATATTGCGGTAATTTCATCTGGTATATTAGCTGGTTTGGGAGGAGCATCTATGAGCTTAGCTATTGTTTCTTCGTTTAGACCAACATTGATCTCTGGACAAGGATATATAGCTATGGCGGCTGTTATATTCGGTAAGTGGAAGCCGCAAGGAGCTATGGCAGCTTGTTTACTATTTGGTTTCTCAACTGCTCTATCTGTATTCTTTGGGAACCCAGAACTTCCATTTAGAATAAATGAGAATTTATTATCTATGATACCATATGTAATAACATTAGTGGTGTTAGTGTTATTTATAAAATCTTCTAAAGCTCCGGCAGCATTAGGAAACCCATATAAAAAAGGTGAAAGATAAAAAAAGATGATAGCATTGCTATCATCTTTTTTTATGTCTAAAATAAATATAAAAAAATTATTATTAGTCTATTAAAAATGAAAATAAGTATATAAAATATTAGTTGCATTATAAAAGTAAAATCGATATAGAAGGAACGGTGAAATGAAAGCAGTACATAGTAGACAATCTTTTGTAATTGATGGTGATTTATGTCTAGCGTTGGTAGATAAAAGAATTACTTGCGATATAGAACTAGAATTAAAAAGAAGAAAAATACAAATAATAAAAACTATAGAATGTAAAGAATGTTATGATGCTATAAAATATCATCCAGATATATGTGTATGCAACTTAGGTGAAGGAAATATAGTTGTAGCGCCAAATGTATATGAGTTTTATTCAGAGATATTAATTCCATTAGGATTTAATGTAATTAAAGGAAGTCGCTATATAGAAAAAAAATATCCTAACAATATTCAATATAATGTAACTATGATGGGAAGATTTGCAATACATAATTTTGATTATACAGATGAAAAAATTTTAGACTACATAAACAAAAAAAATCTTATAAAGGTAAATGTAAAACAGGGATATTCTAAATGTTCGATTTGTATAGTTGATGAAAATTCAATTATAACTTCTGATAAAGGGATATATAAATCTGTAAAACAATATGGTATAGATTGCCTTCTTATAAGACCTGGAAATATAAATTTATTTCAATTAGATTATGGATTTATAGGTGGATGTACAGGGTTTATAAGTAAAAATGAAATAGCTTTTTTAGGAGATGTAAAAAAACATCCAGATTATGAACTTATAAAAAAATTTATAAAATCAAAAAATAAGGAAATAGTAAGTTTAAGCAAAGAACAATTATTAGATTTAGGTTCTATAATTCCTTTGATGACTAGAAAGGAGTGATGACTATGGACAACAAAGAGATTTATCTGAGCTTATTGCCTAAATATGAATTAGCTGTAAATCAATTTGTAAAACAAACTAAGTTTAGCAATATTATAAATTACAATGATGATGTTATAGAAATAAAAATAAGCACGAAGGATAGAACGGATGAAACAGTTCTAGAAATATCAAGAGAGATAACTGATATTTTGATGCAAGTAATAAAAGAGGTTATATTGAAGGAATATATACAGAAATCATATGGAGATAAGTATAATCAGGAAATAGAAAAAATATATTTAAAATCATTAGAAGTATTTAAAAGTAAAGACTTATTATTAAGAGAAATAATATTTTGTAGAATGAATAATTACATATTAAATAATGACCATATAGATGTGGATGGTTTTGTAAAGTTTAGAATGAAAGAACTAATGGGATATATAGCTAACATTTGTGAAGATGCACTAGAAGAATATTTAATAGAGAAAGACTATGATGAATTCATTAGTGTATTAAGATATTTTATAAATGTACAAGAAACTAAAATTGACACATTGAAAGTATACATAAGGAAAGATAACTCGTTCATATTATATGATAAAAATGACAACATAATAGAAAATGAAAATGATGAAGAGTTAATAAATATGTTTATAAAAGAAAATTTAAATTATGAAGATTTCTTAATTAGTACATTGCTTTCTTTGTGCCCAAATCATATAATTATATACGATTCTTTACAAACTAACTCATCTAGAGAAATTATAGATACTATAAAAGCGATATTTGAAGAAAAGGTAGAAGAAAAAAATAAATCTTAAAATTTAAAAAATGTATTGAAAAAAAATCATTAAAGTATAAAATATATATTGTTTCTAATTAAAATAATAAGGAGATTTGAGATGAACAATATATATATAATTTTGATAATGGCAATTATTGGAGGTATTATCGGATATGTAACTAATAAATTAGCTATAAAGCTTATATTTAGGCCTATAAATCCTATAAAAATACCTCTTGCAAATTTTGAAATAATAGGTCTTATCCCGAAGCGAAGAAAAGAAATAGCTATAAAAATAGGAGAAGTTATCCAAGATGAGTTTGTATCTTTAGATGATATATTAGAAAATTTAATAACAGAAGAAGATAAAGTAAAAGCTACTGAATATATAAAGTCTAAAGTTAATTCTATAGTAGAGGAAAAAGCGACTCTTATACCTAGTTATATAAAATCTGTTATAAAAAACTATATAGAGGATATAATAGAAAAAGAAGTTAGTGCTTCTATTGATGAACTAGGAAGTGAAGTTGTATCAAAAGCGCATGAAAGAGTAAATATACAACAAATAGTAGAGGAAAAAGTTGATAGCTTAGATTTACTTGAATTAGAAGATATAATACTTAGTATAGCAAGCAATGAGTTAAAGCATATAGAATTATTGGGATTAATACTAGGTTTTGTTATAGGAATAATACAAGGTATAATAACAATTTTTATATAAATTTTATGTAACAAAAAAATATTTAAATTTATATAATATTTAGAGTTGATATATATCGCTTGATTTGATATAATTTGTATTAATATTAATATAGTTGCTATGAAAAGGAAGAGTAAAATAGAAACAATTTTCAGAGAGGATATATCATAGGCTGAAAGTATATCTAAAAATGACTATTTGAAAACTACCTTGGAGCAGAGTTTAGTAGCTTATAAGCGCTTATAAGTAAAAGTACTCGGTTGACAACCTTATAGTCATCAAGAGGGCAATGTTTATAACATGCCAACTTGGGTGGAACCGCGAATGTTACTCGTCCCATGATTTTCATGGGCCGAGTTTTTTTATTTTATACAAAAAAATTAAGGAGGTAAGGTCATGATAAAAGTTACTTTAAAAGACGGATCTGTAAAGGAGTACTCTAAAGGTACTACAGTTATGGATATTGCTAAATCGATAAGTGAAGGATTAGCTAGAAGTATAGTAGCTGCATCTGTTAATGAAGAGGTTGTTGGGTTAGATTTCGAAGTTAATGAAGATTGCGAATTAAATTTATTTAAATTTGATGATGAAGAAGGAAAAGATGTGTTCAGACATACATCTGCTCACATGCTAGCACAAGCTATAAAAAGACTATACCCTGAAGCTAAATTAGCTATAGGGCCAAGTATTGAAAATGGATTCTACTATGATATAGATTTAGAGTACAGATTAACTCCAGAGGATTTAGAAAAGATAGAAGCTGAAATGAAAAAAATAGCTAAAGAAGATTTAGCTATAGAGAGATTTGAATTAAGTAGAGAAGATGCTATAAAGTTAATGGAAGAACAAGGGGAAAACTATAAGGTAGAACTTATATCAGAACTACCTGAAGGAGAAATTATATCTTTCTATAAACAAGGAGATTTTACAGATTTATGTAGAGGGCCACATTTATCTTCTACTAAAAAGGTTAAAGCTATAAGACTTCAAAACGTAACAGGGGCTTACTGGCGTGGAGATGAAAAAAATAAGATGTTACAAAGAATATATGGAACATCTTTTGAAAAGAATAAAGATTTAGAAGCATACTTACACTTAGTAGAAGAAGCTAAGAAAAGAGACCATAGAAAATTAGGTAGAGAATTAGAATTATTCTTCATACCAGAAGAAGGGCCAGGATTTCCATTATTCTTACCAAAAGGTATGGAACTTAAAAATGAATTATTAAAATTCTGGAGAGAGCTACACAGAAAAGACGGATATGTAGAGATAGAAACTCCTATAATATTAAACCAAAAATTATGGGAAACTTCAGGACACTGGTATCACTATAAAGAAAACATGTACACTGTAGATATAGATGATATGCAATTTGCTATAAAACCAATGAACTGCCCAGGTGGTATGTTATACTATAACTTTAAGCAACATTCATACAAAGATTTCCCTATGAGAGTGGCTGAGTTAGGAAGAGTTCATAGACATGAATTATCTGGAGCTTTAAATGGTCTTAAGAGAGTTAGAGCATTTACTCAAGATGATGCACATATATTCATGCTACCAGAGCAAATAAAAGATGAAATAAAAGGTGTTGTTTCATTAATAGATAAGGTGTATTCTGCATTTGGATTTGAATATCACTTAGAGTTATCAACTAGACCAGAAGATTCAATGGGAACAGATGAAGAGTGGGAAGCAGCTGAAAACGGATTAAGAGAAGCTTTAGAAGAATTAAATCTACCTTATGTAATAAATGAAGGAGATGGAGCATTCTATGGTCCTAAGATAGACTTCCACTTAAAAGATTGCTTAGGAAGAACTTGGCAATGTGGAACTATACAATTAGATATGCAATTACCACAAAGATTTGATATTAGTTATGTAGGCGAAGATGGGGAAAAACATAGACCTGTTATGATCCATAGAGTTGCATTAGGAAGTATAGAAAGATTTATAGGTATATTAATAGAACATTATGCTGGTAAATTCCCAACTTGGATATCTCCGGTTCAAGCTAAAATATTACTAGTATCTGATAGATTTAAAGAATATGCAGAAGAAGTTAAAAATGCATTATTTGATAAAGGTATAAGAGTAGAACTTGATGATAGAGCTGAAAAAATCGGATATAAAATAAGAGAGGCTCAACTTCAAAAAGTTCCTTACATGTTAGTGGTTGGAGAAAAAGAAGTTAATGAAAAGAAAGTTTCTGTAAGATCAAGAGATAATGGAGAAATGGGTGCAATGGATATAGATGCATTTATTGCAAATGTATTAAAAGAAGTAGAAGAAAGAACTAATGTAATTCAAGCATAATAAACAATAAAAAAGTTAGCCTTTAAGGCTAACTTTTTTTTATACACATTCTTTTCTTATTATATTTTTTAACTCTTCGTGAGTCATAGTTTCTTTGTCAAATAGATGTTGAGAAACTAAATGAAGGTCATTTAAACTTGAGTTTAGAAGATTAAGAGTTTCTTCATAACAAGAGTCTATTATACTAGTAGTTTCTTCTTGGATTTGTTTTGATAAAAAGCTTTTTTGATTTTGATCTATAGTCATAGCTCCAAGATTACTCATACCATAGTCACAAACCATTTGAGTTGCTATATCAGTTACTTTTTTTAAGTCATCCTTAGCTCCTGTAGATTTATGACCAAATATTATTTCTTCAGCAGCTTTACCTGCAAGTAAGATTTTAATTTTTCCTAAAAGTTCATCTTTAGTATAAATATATCTATCTTCATCTGGAAGTTGAAGTACATATCCTAGTGCTTGACCTCGAGGTATTATAGATATTTTTTGTATAGGGTTTATACCTAATGTATTACTAACTAAAGCATGACCAGCTTCGTGGTAAGACACTATACGTTTTTCTTTTTCAATAAGTTTTGAATTTTTTGATTCAAGTCCAGCGATAACTCTTTCAATAGCTTTGTCAAAATGAATACTATTGATATTTTCGCTGCTTTCTCTTACTGCAAATATAGCAGCTTCATTTGCTATATTTGCTAAGTGAGCACCATTGAACCCGTGAGTTTTTTTAGCTAATAAGTTTAAGTCTACGGAGTTATCAATTGGTTTGTTTTTAGTATGAACTTTTAGTATTTCTAATCTAGTGTGATAATTAGGTTCTCCTATATGGACATGTCTGTCAAATCTACCTGGTCTAAGTAATGCATCATCTAATAAGTCTAGTCTATTAGTTGAACCTACTATAAGTATGTTAGAATCTTTATTAAATCCATCCATCTCAACAAGAAGTTGGTTTAATGTTTGATCCTTTTCATTATTACTTTCTAGATGTCTTTTGGCTCCTATTGCGTCAATTTCATCTATAAATATTATACTAGGGGCTTCTTTTCTAGCCTTTTCAAACAATGTTCTAACTCTTTTTGCCCCTACACCAACATATTTTTCAACGAATTCAGATCCTGTTACATTGAAAAATGATGCGTTCGTTTCACCAGCCATAGCTGATGCAAGCAATGTTTTACCTGTACCAGGAGGTCCATAGAATAAAACACCTTTAGGAATTTTAGCACCCATTTTTTGATACTTTGTTGGGTTTTTCATAAAATCAACTATTTCAAATAGTTCTTCTTTAACCTCTTCTAATCCAGCAACATCATTAAATGTTGTTTTAGGCTTAGTTGAATCAGAGTTGTCATTAGAAGTTTCTTTTTCCATTTTTGTCTGATTAAACGCAGGCGCAGGGTTGTTGATTTTCTTAAAAAAATTATTTAACATTTTCATAGTCAAACACCTCAGTTATAAAAATTGTTGTTATTACATATATTTGCCGATTTTCAAATTAATATTATTAAATTTTTATATTTTTCAAATTAAAAATATTTAATTCATTAAAAGTATGTCCATAAATCTAATAATTAATTATAAAATTAAAAAAATAATTGACACTTATTTAAACTGATGGTATAGTATATAGAGTAATAAAAAACAAGAAGAAGTCCGCTTCTCACCTTACAACAATAAAGTTAGTAAGGTAAATATAAGTTAAGATTTAAGCGTTTTATTAATTGTAGTAACTTATATGGCGGATGATGATATCATTCGCCTTTTTTAATATAAAATTGGAGGTGTCCTACTATTAGTAAGGAATTAGCAATCAATGATGAGATAAGAGATAAGGAAATAAGAGTTCTTTCAGAAACTGGTGAGCAACTTGGAATAATGACTTCTAGAGATGCACAATTAATGGCAAACGAGAAGAATTTAGATTTAGTAAAAATATCACCTAATGCGAACCCACCAGTATGCAAGTTAATGGATTATGGTAAATATAAATATGAACAATCTAGAAAAGAAAAAGAATCTAAGAAGAAGCAAAAGGTCGTAACTGTAAAAGAAGTTAGATTAAGACCAGGTATAGAAGAAAACGACATAAATACAAAAGCAAATAATGCTATTAAATTCCTTAAAAAAGGAGACAAAGTTAAGGTTGAACTTAGATTTAGAGGTAGAGAACTAGGGCATAAGGATTTAGGAAAACAAGTAATGCTTAAGTTTATAGACCTAGTAAAAGAGTTTGGAGAACCAACAAAAGCCCCTGCATTTGAGGGTAATAACATGGTTGTAATGATAGATCCAAAAAAATAGATATACATTTGAGAGGAGGATATTAATATGCCTAAAATGAAAACTCATAGAGGAGCAGCTAAGAGATTCAAAAAGACTGCTAGTGGAAAATTAAAGAGAGGTAAAGCTTTCAGAAGACATATACTAACTAAGAAAGATGCTAAGACTAAAATGCAATTAAGAAAGTCTGGAGTAGTTAGTGAAGGTGATGCTAGAAGAATAGCACAATTATTACCATACTTATAAGATCGAATACAAATAGATAAAAATTATTTAGAACAGAGAAACGAAGGAGGTTACGACGATGGCAAGAGTTAAAAAAGCTATGAACGCTCGTAAGAAGCATAAGAAAGTATTAAAACTTGCAAAAGGTTACAGAGGATCAAGAAGTAAATTATACAGACCAGCTAACGAGTTTGTAATGAAAGCATTAAAGCACGCTTATGTTGGTAGAAAATTAAAGAAGAGAGATTTCAGAAAACTTTGGATACAAAGAATAAATGCAGCTACTAGAGCTAACGGAATGTCTTATTCAAGATTTATGAACGGATTAAAATTAGCAGGTGTTGAAGTTAACAGAAAAATGTTATCTGAAATGGCTATAAACGATCCTCAAGGATTCGCTAAATTAGTAGAAGTTGCTAAATCAAAATTAGCTTAATTATATAAAACTCTGGGTTTTGACTCAGAGTTTTTTTTATGCATTTAAACATTAGATTAAACAAAAAATTGCTGGAAAATCAATTTAACTTGCATATAAAATAAAGTGAAATTTTTATCAAATGAGAAAAGTTACATATGTTAAATTTATGTAAAGATATAATAAATATTTTTAAAATTACAAATTTCCATTTAAGTATAGATATATTTAAAAACTAAGTATATAATGTATTTTATTATTGTTATAAGCACAATAATATAGTTATACAAAATGAAGATTTAATTATAATATATACAGGAGGAGATAAAGTAGGTGAAAGAGTTTATTTTAAAGATTAAAAAGCCGATTAATAAATTAAATCCACCTCAAATAATGGTAATTGGTTTTGCTACTGTTATATTAATAGGAGCGATACTACTTACACTTCCTATTGCTACAAACACGGGAGAATCTACTCCATTTGTAGATGCTTTATTTACGTCTACGTCTGCGGTCTGTGTAACAGGTTTAGTAGTAGTAGATACAGCTACACATTGGAACTTATTTGGACAAATTGTAATAATTGCATTAATTCAAGTCGGTGGTTTAGGATTTATGACAATAACAACTTTATTTGCATTAATAACTAAAAAAAGGATAAATCTGAAAGAAAGACTTCTTATACAAGAGGCATTAAATCAAATTGACCTATCTGGATTAGTTAAACTAACTAGATATGTATTATTGATGACTTTTGTTATAGAAGGATTTGGAGCGTTAATATTATCAACAGTATTTATACCTGAATTTGGTTTAGTTAAAGGGATATGGTTTAGTATTTTCCATGCTATTTCAGCATTCTGTAATGCTGGATTTGACCTTATGGGGAATATAAGCGGACCATTTACTTCAATTACAAAATATGTAAATAATATAACGGTAAGTCTTACTATCTCAGCGCTTATAGTGCTTGGAGGTATAGGATTCCCGGTAATTTTAGATGTAGTAAAAAATAAAAAACCATCTAAATTAAATATACATTCAAAAGTAGTATTAATAACAACGGCAACATTAATAATTACTGGTATGGTATTTATATTATTTATAGAATATTCAAATCCTAAAACACTAGGAGATCTTTCATTAAAAGGTAAACTATTAGGATCATTATTCCAATCAATTACACCGAGAACTGCTGGATTTAATACTATAGACTTAGCATCTATGCATCAGGGCAGTTTATTTATAATGATTATTTTAATGTTTATAGGAGCATCACCTTGTTCTACAGGTGGAGGTATAAAAACTACAACTATTGCAACTATAGTACTTGCTGTAAGAAGCTTTATATTTGAAAGAGAAGATATAGAAGTATTTGAAAGAAGAGTCGGGATTAATGCAGTAAGAAAGTCTATAGCAATATTCTTTATAGGAATATTAGTTGTATTTGTAGGGATTTTAATTATAAACTTAACACAAGAATCTTTTGATTTAATAGAATCAGCATTTGAGGTTGCATCAGCATTTGCAACAGTAGGTTCAAGTATAGGAGGAAGTCCTAATTTAAACGTATTTGGTAAAATAGTAATAATGATGTATATGTTTATGGGAAGAGTAGGATTCTTAACTATATTTATAGCATTGGTTGCTAAAAATTCTGTTAAAAAACAAGTTATAAGATTCCCTGAAGGTAAAATTATAGTAGGATAGAAAGTTAGGAGAGAACAGGTATGAAACAATATATAGTTATAGGTTGTGGAAGATTTGGATCGTCAGTAGCAACTACAATGCATTTACTAGGACATCAAGTAATGGCAATAGATAAAAGTGATGATGCAGTACAAGCTATATCTGAAAAAGTTACACATGCAGCGATTGTAGATGTTACGGATGAACAAGCACTAAGAGCTTTAGGTATGGGAAATTTTGATGTAGCAATAATTGCGATAGGTTCAGATATAAGAGCTTCTATAATGGCTACTTTAATAGCTAAGGAAATGGGTGTAGAGCAAATTGTATGTAAGGCAAAAGATGAACTACAAGCTAAAGTTTTATATAAAATAGGTGCTGATAGAGTTGTATTCCCTGAAAGAGATATGGGAGTTAGAGTAGCACATAATTTAGTTTCAAATAATATATTAGACCATATAGAGTTAGATCCAGACTATTCTATAGTTGAAATTGTTACACCTAGAGAATGGGAAGGTAAGACATTAATAGAATTAGATTTAAGAGCTAAATATGAAATAACAGTATTAGCTATAAAGTGTGATAAAACTATAAATGTTACACCATCTCCAGAAGAAAAATTAAATGCAGGAAGTATATTAGTTGTTATAGGTCAAAACAGTAAAATAAGTACAATAACAGCAGATAGTGACTTTTCATTTAGGAGAAAATAAAAAATGATAGTATCGATAAGTAGTAAGGATAATGAAAAAGTTAAATTAACTAAATCTCTTTTAAAAAGCAAAAATAGATTAAAAGAGTCTAAATTTTTAATAGAAGGATTTAGAATTTTAACTCAAGCTATAGATTGTAGTGCAGATTTGCAATATGTATTTATAAATGAAAATTTTGAGACTAAAGAAGAACATGTTGAATTCTTAAAAGTTTTAGAAAGTAAAAATATAAAAGTATACAAAACTACAAATAAGATATTTAATGAGTTTATAGATACAGAAAGCACTCAAGGTATAGTTGGAGTTGTTGGTATACAAAAAAATAATATTCAAGATATTTTAGATGAAAATTGCAGATTTGTATTAATTTTAGATAGAATACAAGACCCAGGGAATATGGGGACTATAATAAGAACAGCAGATGCAGCAGGTGTAGATGCTATAATAAACTTAAAAGGTTGTGTAGATATATATAATAGTAAAGTTACGAGATCTACAATGGGGTCAATATTTGATATGAAAATAATAAATATGACTCAAGAGGAAGCATTAAAAGAACTAAAAGATAGGAAATTTGATATTGTATCAAGTTATTTAAATACAAATAACTTTTATGATGGAGTAGAATATAACTATAAAACAGCTCTTGTTATAGGTAATGAAGCTAATGGTGTTAATGATGAACTTATAGAAGAATCAGATATACTAGTTAAAATACCTATATACGGAAAAGCTGAATCTTTAAATGCAGCTATAAGCTCAGCTATACTTATGTATGAAATCAAAAAATATATGATATAATAGAGTTGTATTGAAAATTCACACTATATATGATATAATTTACAATCAAAGTTTAATATTTAAAATACTATGAAAGAGAAAAGTATTTTAATAGTCCTTAGCGCAGAGATAAGTACCTAGGCTGAAAGTACTTTCTAAGTTATTAAAAGAAGTTCCCTCTGGAGTATCATGGCTGAAATTTAAGTAGGTTATGACGTTTAAAACACGTTACGTTTTTCGAGTGGTTTGAATTATTTTTAATAAATCAAGCTACTAGGGTGGTACCGCGAAACAATAGCCTTTCGTCCCTAGATAGGGATGAAGGGCTTTTTTTGATGTATAAAAATTAAAGTGAAAGGGTGAATATAGTGCAAGAAAAACTACTTAATTTACAACAAGCAGCATTAAGTGAAATAAAAGACATGCAAGATATAGAGCAAATAGAGTCTTTAAGAGTTAAGTACTTAGGAAAAAAAGGTGAAATAACATCTATATTAAAAGAAATGGGTAAATTATCAGCTGAAGAAAGACCTGTAATAGGAAAGGTTGCTAACGAAGTTAGAGAAGCGATAGATACTGCTATAAGTACTAAAAAAGATGAATTAAAAAATATTGAAAAGCAAAGAAAATTAGCTGAAGAAGTTTTAGATGTAACTATGCCAGCTAAAGAATTTAAAGTAGGTAAAAAACATCCTATATCTCAAATTATAGATGAAGTAAATGAAATATTTATAGGAATGGGATTCTCGATAGCAGAAGGACCAGAAGTTGAAACAGTTGAAAATAACTTTGATGCATTAAATGCACCAAAAGACCATCCATCTAGAGATATGAGTGATACATTCTATATAAATGATGAATTATTACTTAGAACTCAAACATCTCCAGTTCAAGTTAGAACAATGAAAAATGAAGAGTTACCAATAAAAATAATATCTCCAGGTAGATGTTTTAGATTTGATGCTCCAGATGCAACACATTCACCAATGTTCCATCAAATAGAAGGGCTTGTAGTCGGAAAAGATGTTACTATGGCTCAATTAAAAGGAACATTAGATATGTTTGTTAAGAAGTTATTTGGAGAACATACTAAAACTAAATTTAGACCACACAACTTCCCATTCACAGAGCCAAGTGCAGAAGTAGATGTTACTTGCTTTAAGTGTCAAGGCGCAGGATGTCAGATGTGTAAAGGTGAAGGTTGGATAGAAATATTAGGAGCTGGTATGGTACATCCAAATGTATTAAGAAACTGTGGAATAGACCCTGAAGTTTATAGTGGATTTGCTTTTGGTATGGGTCTTGATAGAATAACAATGCTTAAGTATGAAATAGATGACATAAGACTATTATTCGAAAATGATATGAGATTTTTAAATCAATTTTAATTAGGAGGATTTGATATGTTAGTACCTTTAAAATGGCTTAGAGACTACGTTGATATAGATAGAGAAACTCAAGAATTCGCTGATATGATGACTATGACTGGTTCAAAGGTTGAAAAAGTAGAGTTCTTCGGAAAAGAAACTAATGGAGTTGAAGTATGTAAAATACTTGAAATAGAACAACATCCAGATGCAGATAGATTAAAGGTTACAAAAGTTGAAGTGGCTGATGGTCAAATACTTCAAATAGTAACTAATGCTACAAATATAAATGTTGGAGATTATGTTCCAGTTGCAAGAATAGGAGCTGTTCTACCAGGTGATTTTAAAATAAAAAAAGGTAAATTAAGAGGAGTTCTTTCAGAGGGAATGTTCTGTGGAGCAGAAGAATTAACTATACCTTCTCAATATGTAGAAGAACATAAAAAAGATGGAATATATATATTAGACCACCAAGATTCATTTGAACTAGGTATGGACGTAAGAGAAGCATTAGGAATAAATGATGCTTTAATAGAATTTGAAATAACATCAAATAGACCTGACTGTAGATCAATAATAGGAATAGCTAGAGAAGCTGCAGTAACTTTAGGGAAAGAGTTAAAATATCCACAAATAACTGTAAATGGATCTGATGAAGAAATGAAGTTTGAAATAGATGTTCAAACAGAATTATGTAAAAGATACTGTGGTAAGGTTATTAAAGATGTTAAAGTAGGGCCTTCTCCATATTGGATGCAAAGAAGACTTATAGAGGCAGGTATGAGACCTATAAACAATATAGTGGATATAACTAATTATGTTATGTTAGAACTTGGTCAACCACTTCATGCATTTGACTTAGAAGATATAAAATATGATAAGATGATAGTAAAACTTGCACAAGAAGGTGAAAAATTTACTACATTAGACGGTGTCCAAAGAACATTAACATCAGATATGTTAGTTATAGGAAACCAAGATAAGACTTTAGATTTAGCTGGTATCATGGGAGGAGAAAACTCTGAAGTAAAAGATAACACTACATCTATATTCCTTGAAGGAGCAAGTTTTGCAAAGGAAAATATAAGAGCAACATCTAAAAAATTAGGATTAAGAACAGAAGCTTCATCAAGATTTGAAAAAGGAATAGATGTAAATCTAACAGAAGCTGCTGTAAATAGAGCTTGTCAATTAATAGAAGAATTAGGTTGCGGTACAGTTCTTAATGGTATGCTTGATTATTACCCTAAAAAGGAAGAAGTACAAAAAATAACTGCTAACCCAGAAAGAATAAATAAACTATTAGGTGTTAATGTACCTATGGATCAATTTATAAATATACTTGAAAGATTAGAGTTTAAGTGTAATTTAATTTCATCTGATAAGTTAGAATTAGAAGTACCAAGTTTTAGATTAGATATATGTGAAGATGCTGATATATTAGAAGAGGTTGCTAGAATATATGGATATGAAAATATACCATCTGCAACTTTAGAAGGTAATGCTACAGCAGGAGTAAAAACAAATAAACAAAAATTTATGGATAATGTAAAATCTAATTCTATAGCTGTTGGATTAAATGAAATTTTAACATATTCATTTGTAAGTCCAAGAGGAGTAGATAAGCTAAACTTAGCTGAAGATGATGAGAGAAGAGAATTTGTTAAAATTATAAATCCTTTAGGTGAAGAAACTTCTGTTATGAGAACTACTTTAATACCTAACATGTTAGATGTAATATCAACAAACTTATCTCATAAAGTTGAAGAAGTTTATGCTTTTGAATGTGGAAATACATTTAGACCACAAGAAGGATTACCTGTAGAAACGAAGAAATTATCTATAGGAATGTACGGAAAAGAAGTAGATTTCTTCTCTATAAAAGGTGCAGTAGAAACTATATTAACAAATGTTGGATTTGATGGATACGAAGTTGAACCAGAAACTAAAAATTTAACATTCCACCCTGGAAGATGTGCTAAATTAGTGTATAATAATATATGTATAGGGACATTCGGAGAGCTACATCCAGATGTACTAGAAAACTATGATTTAAATCAAAGAGTATATGTTGCAGAGATAGATATTGACTTAGTATTTGAGAACTTAAATAATTCTAAAGTTTATAATCCATTACCTAAATATCCAGCAACTACTAGAGATATAGCTTTATTAGTTAAGGATGAAGTGTTTGTAAAACAAATAGAAGATATAATAAAAGCTAATGGATCAGATATATTAGAAAGCTATCAATTATTTGATGTTTACAAGGGAGCTCAAATAGAAGAAGGGCACAAATCTATAGCATACTCAATAACTTACAGAAGTAAAGATAAGACTTTAACTGATGAAGACGTAGCAAAAGTTCATGATAAGATAGTAAGTGAGCTAAGTGAAAAACTAAATGCGAATTTAAGATCAAATTAATTAAGAAACAAATGTAGGGGGGGTTAGGATGAACAAAGTTACAGTAAAGATACATGGATCTGAATATCCTATGGTATCTGAAAAATCTAAAGATTATATGATAAAAATAGCTCATTATGTTGATGAAGAAATGAGCAGAATAGCAGAAGCTAATTCAATGCTTAGTACATCTCAAGTAGCTATATTATCAGCATTAACGATTACTGATTTGCTATTTGAATGTTCAGAAGAAAATGATAAGCTAACTAAAGAGAATAAAGAATTAGTTAAAAAAGCAGAAAAACCTAACCAAGAAGTTCAACTAGAGATGAAAAAAATAAAGTTAGAACTTAATAATAAAGTTGAAGAGCTTGGTAAAAAACAAGATGAAATAGATTCTCTAAATGAAGAACTAAAAAATAAAGTTAATGTATTAGAGGGAATGAATCCTCTTAAAGAAGAAATTGAAGAACTTAAAAAGAATTTAGATGAAGCTAATGAGAAAACTGAAATAGCTGAAAAGTTAGCTTCAGATTTCCAAAACAAATTATATGATTTACAGTTGAAAAACATAGAGTTAGAACAAGAGTTAAATTATATAAAAGCATCTGGAAAACTTTTAAAATAATAGAATACTTTTAGAAACCTTCAGGAAAAATAACCTGAAGGTTTTAGTTTTTAATGACAATAAGGAGGTAGTTATGAATACAGAATTACTAGCACCTGTAGGTAGTTTTGATGCGTTAAAAGCAGCTGTACAAAATGGAGCAAATGCAGTTTATTTAGGTGGAAAAGAATTTAGTGCTAGAGCCTCAGCAAATAACTTTGATAGAGAAGAATTAAAAGAAGCTGTAAAGTATGCGCATATAAGAAATGTAAAAGTATTTGTAACGGCAAATACGCTTATAAAACAATATGAAATAGATGATTTTCTTAATTATATAAAATATTTATATGATATAGATGTTGATGCAGTTATACTTCAAGATATAGGAATGGCTAAACTAATAAAAAGTTTACTACCAGACTTTGAATTACATGCAAGTACACAAATGGTTGCTCACTCTCTAGAAGATACTTTATATTTACAAAACATTGGATTCGATAGAGTTGTTTTAGCTAGAGAACTTAATATAGATGAAATTGAACATATATGTAAAAATACTGATGTTGATATTGAAATATTTGTACATGGAGCATTATGTGTATGCTATTCAGGTCAGTGCTTAATGAGCAGTATGATAGGAAATAGATCTGGAAACAGAGGTAGATGCGCTCAACCATGTAGACAAAAGTATGAATTAATAGACATAAATTCAGGCAAAGTTATAGATACAGAAGGCGATTATTTATTAAGCCCTAGGGATTTAAATACAATAGAGGAAATAGATAGAGTTATAGAAGCTGGAGTACACTCTTTAAAGATTGAAGGAAGAATGAAACGTCCAGAATATGTAGCAACTGTAATAAGTAGTTATAGAAAAACTATAGATGCATATTTAGAAAAAAATCAAGTAAATGTATCAAATGAAACTATGAACAATTTATATACTATATTCAATAGAAAGTTCACAAAAGGATATTTATTAGGAGAGGTTGGAGAAGATGTTATGAACTCAAATCGACCTAATAATGTAGGACTTTATATTGGAAAAGTAATTGATTACAATAAAAAAGCTAAACGCTTAAAAATTAAATTAGAGAATACACTTAAAAAAGGTGATGGAATTAACTTAGGTGGAGGAACTATAGGAAGAATTATTAAGCAAAATAATACAATAAGTGATATAGGAGAAGCTGGAGAACTTATAGAATTAGATTTTATAGGAGAAGCTAAAAAAGGACAAATCGTATATAAAACATCAGATAGTGATTTATTGAATACTATTAAGAAATCATTTGAAGAAGATGTTGAAAATATAAAAATTCCTATAGATGCGACTATTGAATTAAAGCTTGGACAACCTCCAAAACTTAGACTAAAAGATGGGTATGAAAATGATATAACTGTTACAAATGAAAAGCTTGTAGAGAAAGCTATGAAGGTTGCTCTAAGTGAGGAAAAAATAGTATCTCAAATAAAGAAACTAGGAAACACAGCATATGTATTGAGAAATATAGAGGTTGATATAGATGAAGATATAAGTTTACCAATAAGTATATTAAATCAACTTAGAAGAGATGCTATAGATAAATTAAGTAATGAAAGAGTCGTTATAAAAAATAGAAACTTCAAAGATTCTTTTATAAAGTACTCACCAAAAGTTATAAAAGAGGATAAAGACATAAAACTAAGAGTTAAAGTTAAGAATATAGAACAATTAAAAACTGTGTTATTATATGATATAGATGCAGTATATTATGAAGACATAAACACATTAAAAGAAGCTAAAGAAGCTTGTTACAATAATATAAAACTTATCTACTCTCCTCCTAGAATTCTTAGAAATAAAGATTATGCTATTTTAAATAAGGTTGAAAAAGTACCTGTACAAGCTGGAAATTTAGGTTGTGTAAATTTATATAAGGGAAAAGATATATATATAGATAGCTACTTAAATTCTTTTAATAGTGAAACTATAAATCACTATAAATCAGAAGGCGCAAATACGATTTGTTTATCTCAAGAGTTAAATTTAACAGAAATAAAAGATATGTTAAAGTACACTGATAGTGAAATAGAAAGCATAGTTTATGGATATACACCTCTTATGATTAGTGAATACTGTCCAATGGGAGTTTTAGTTAGAAACTGTAAAAAAGATAAAAGAAGTTCTATTTGCAACAAGAGTTTATATGCACTAAAAGATGCTAAAGATGGGACTTATAGATTATCTCAAGATATTTTCTGTAGAACTAGTATATACAATTCTAAACCACTATGTGTATTAGAAGATTTAAGTGAATTAAATAAAGCTGGCATAAATGTATTTAGAATAGATTTAACATTTGAATCAAATGAAGAAATAAAGTCTATAATTGAAGCTTTTGAAGAGTGTATAGAAAATGATTTTAATATAGGCATAAAATCTAAAAAATTATATAAAGAGCTTGAAAATACTGGATTAACATCCGGTCATTACTATAAAGGTGTTGAATAATAAAAAAGGATAATATGTATACTAATATTACATATTATCCTTTTTTATGCAACTAAACACATAAGAAATTTTTTGTGTAAAAATATATAAAATGAAGTCACAAAATGTACACAAATATTGAAATTTGGAGAGTTTTTTGTTAAATTATGTAAATTAGGGTATAATTTAAAATTGTGTAAGTATATTTTATAAATTTAATTTATGCAACTAGTCAGATAAGTTATAATATAGTGTATTGCTTGTGCGGATTTTGTAAAAAAATATATAAATATGTACAAGTTTATTACTGTTGATATACAAACTAAGGGAGGGATTTGATAAATGAACAAGCACAAATTGTTTAAATGGCTAAAAATAATTTTTGCATTGGCAATTTTCATTGTAGTAATTAAAGAATTTAAAAATGTATTTGAATCCTTTAATATGGATGTATTTAAAAGGTATGCAGATAAGTTAACAGTGTCAAACATGCTAATAATAGTTTTATTAGGAATAATATCTTATTTACCATTAAGTTTATATGATTTTATACTTAAAAAAAGAGTTGGAATAAAATTAAACAACCTTAAATTATATAAGTATTCATGGATAGCAAGCTCTATTGCTAGTATAGCTGGATTTGGAGGTAGTACAGCAATAGCGCTAAAAACTAATTTCTATAAAGATCACGTTAAAGATACAAAGCTATTAGTAAAAGAAATATCTAAGATAGTTGCTTTAAACCTTACGGGATTTTCGATGGTTTGTTTTGTTTATGTTATAACGAACTTTGGAGAAATAAAACTAAATCAATTTGTAAGTATAATGACAGTATTAATAAGCACTTATTTTCCTATATTATCAATATATTTAGTATTTAAATTTTTAAAATCAACAGCAGATCAAAAAACAGATATAAAAGATGCTGTTATTATAATGATTATATCTGCTTTAGAGTGGGTTACTACGATATTCTTAATATACAGCACTATAAGAATTCTAGGAGAACCAGTTCCTGCTGCAAAATTCTTACCAATATTTGTAGTTGCAATTGTTGCAGCAATTGTAAGTATGGCTCCAGGTGGAATAGGATCATTTGATATAACGATGATACTTGGTCTAGAAACTTTAAATGTACCATCAGAAAAGGTATTATTAGCAATGTTTTTATATCGTGTTTCATATTATATAATTCCTTTACTTATAGGACTTTTATTATATGCTCAAGACTACTTTAAGAACTTAAATGATGATGTAAAAGATATAATAATGACAACTTTATCAAAAATTGCACATATAGGGCTAGTATTGCTTGTATTATTATCAGGTGTTAGTTTGCTAATAACTGAAGCAACTCCTGATTTAGCTCGGAAATTTTTTATATTAAATAAAGTATCTAGTTTTTCGATAGTTCATATACCACAAAGAATATCTATAGTTATAGGATTCTTATTAATTGCAATGTCTAGAGTAATGATTTATAAATCAAAAGGAATTTATAAACTAACACTAACATTAATAATTGGAGCAGTTGTAATTACTCTTATAAGGGATCCATGGTATTATAGAAGTGCTTACCTAGCAATAGTTGCAATCTTATTGTGGGTTGGTAAAAAACAATTTTATAGAGAAAGCTTCGTAATGAGATGGGGAGTATTTATACAAGATATAATCTTGCTATTATCTTTCCAAGGTTTATACATTTACACAGTTTATGCAAACTTAAATGGGAAAATAGGAAAATTACCTATTGCAAACTATAAGATACAATCTATCAAACATTATGGATTATCTTTACTAGGATTAAGTATAAGCGGACTTATAATTGCTATATTTTTATTATGGATGATTTATAAGATAAATAAAGATAATGATTTTCCTCGCAGACATATAGATGAATGTGAAGACGATGTTAAAAATATAATTGAGAAGTTTGGAGGATCTCCATTAATACACTATATTTATTTAAAAGATAAATTTGTATATATAAATGAAACTAAAGATGTTTTACTTCAATATCAAATATCAGCTGATAAAATAGTAATACTTGGAAATCCAGTAGGAAACAAAGAAAAAGTACTTGATACTATTGAGAATTTTTACAATTTAGCTGATTTATATGGGTACTCACCAGTATTCTGTGCTATAGATAAAACTATGATGCCTGATTTACATGAAACTGGTTATGAGTTTATGAAATTAGGTGAAGATGGATTAGTTGACTTAAAAAACTTTACACTAGAAGGTAGAAAAATGAAAAGTGTAAGAAATGCACTTTCTAGAGTAGAAAAAGAAAATTATACATTTGAGATTATACATCCACCATTTTCAGATGAAATGTTTGATCAATTAAAAGAGGTTTCGGATGAATGGTTAGGGGGAAGGCAAGAGAAAGGATTCTATATAGGATTCTTTGATAAGGAATATTTAAATAAACAACCAATAGCTATAGTCAGAAATAATGAATATGAGATAAAAGGCTTTAGTAATTTAATGCCTATGTATGATAACAACAAAACATTATCAATAGATTTAATGCGTTTTTCACATGAAACATGCAATGGAATAATGGATTTTATATTTGTAAATCTATTTAAATGGGGAAAAGAGCAAGGTTATGAAAGATTTAATATGGGTATGGCTCCTTTATCTAATGTAGGTAGATCAAAATACTCATTTTTATCAGAAAAAATAGCGGCACAAATATATTCTCATGGACAAAATTTCTATTCATTTAAAGGATTAAAAAGATTTAAAGAAAAGTATTGTGATATATGGGAAAGTAAATATATGGCGTATAGAAAGAAAACTTCATTACTTACAACTGCATTACAAATAATAATTGTTGCTGAAAAGCCAATAGATAAATTGAAATAAAAAAACTCCTCTAATTTAGAGGAGTTTTTTATTTTACTACTTCATAGATTTTAATATTGCTACTAAGTAGTTCCATGTATTTTCAGTTGAAGATATGCTTAAGTGCTCATTTGGAGTATGAACATCGTACATATTAGGTCCAAATGATATAGCTTCAGCATGAGGCATCTTGTCAAGTAATAAACCACACTCAAGACCAGCATGTAAAGCCATTATTATAGGATCTTTACCTGTAAGATTTTTAAATGCTTCAACACATATTTTTTCTAATTGTGAACCTTTAGTATATTCCCAAGCTGGATAGTCACTAATTAATTGAAGACTTCCACCAAACTCAGATATTAAAAGATCCATTCTATTTGTTATGTCTTCTTTAAGTGATTTAACAGAACTTCTAACAGCACACTCAAATGTAACTGAAGAATCTGTAGTTCTAACAACACCTAAGTTAGTAGAACTTTCAACTAGGTTTTCTATATCCATACTCATAGTTTGGATAGCATTTGGTATTAAGTTAAGCATTTTTATAACTCTATTTTTAGAAGTAGAGTCAAGTATTGATTCAGGTGAATTAGTTTCAGAACATACTATTTCAAGTCCTGGATCAGAAGTGCTTAATTCATGTTTAAATGTATTAGTTATATCTTTTACGTGAGTTAAAAACTCATCTATTTGATCGTTGTTAACCATTATTACACAATCAGCTTCACGAGGGATAGCGTTATTTTTAGAACCGCCTTCAACCTTTGCAATATCAAAATCAACATGTAAAGAATTTAAAAGTCTTCCTAATAACTTATTAGCATTTCCTCTTTGTTTTATTATATCCATACCAGAGTGTCCACCAAGTAATCCTTTTATTTCTAATAAATAAGCTTTTCTAGGAGTTTCTGGTTTTACAAAGTTAACTGGTAAAGTTGATAAAGCAGTTACTCCACCTGCACAACTTACTAAAAGATAACCCTCTTCTTCTGAGTCTAAGTTTAATATGTATTTTCCTTTTACTAAACTACCATCTAGTGCCATTGCACCAGTCATACCAGCTTCTTCATCAACAGTTACAAGAACTTCTAAAGCTGGGTGAGCTATATCATTAGAAGCAAGTATAGCAAGTCCCATAGCAACAGCTATACCGTTATCAGCACCTAAAGTTGTATCAGTTGCATATATATAATCTCCATCTATTCTTAATTTGATTGGGTCTTTCATAAAATCGTGATTAGTACTTTTATTCTTCTCACAAACCATATCCATATGACCTTGAAGTACTACGCCAGGCGCATTTTCATATCCAGGAGTTGCTGGCTTTCTTATTATTATATTTAGACTTTCATCTTGAATAGTTTCTAACCCTAAGCTTTCACCAAAATTACGTAAGTAGTCACTTATAGCTTTTTCATTTTTTGATCCTCTTGGTATTTGAGATATCTCTTCAAAATACTTAAAAACTAAACTAGGTTGTAAATCTTTTAAAACACTGTTCATAAAAAACATCTCCTTGCTAAAAATTAAATTAAATTATATATATCACAAAATAGATTTGATTATGTATAATATATAAATAGTATAGTACAAAATTACATAAAATACACTTAAAATTTACATAAAAATTTCTTTAGGAGGAAGCATGAATAAAAAATCGTTGAAAATTTTAGAGTTTGATAAGATAACATCATTATTAAAAGAAAAAGCTTCGTCTTCTTTAGGGTTAAAATACATCAATGAATTAGTACCTAGTTCAGACTATGAAGAAGTCAAATATATGCTAGAAGAAACTAGCGAAGCTCAATCGATACTTATAAAAAAAGGTGGAATAAACCTACAAGGTCTACATGATGTAGAAGATAAAGTTAAAAGAGCAAAAGTTGGAGCGTCTATAGATCCTGGAAGTTTATTAATGATAGCAGATACTTTGAGGGTAGCGAGACTTTTAAACAACAACTTATCTTCAAGTGAAGAAGAAGATTTCAACTACCCAATAATACAAGCATTATCAAGTGGGCTATATACTTATAGGGAAGTAGAAGACAAGATATACAATGCTATAGTTAGTGAAGTGGAAATTTCAGATAGCGCTTCAAGTGAATTAAGATCTTTAAGAAGAAAAATAATACAAAAAAATCAATCTATACGTTCTAAATTAAATGGAATAATCAGTTCATCAACTTACCAAAAATATTTACAAGATGCAATTATATCAATAAGAGGAGATAGATTTGTAGTACCTGTAAAGGCTGAATATAGAGGCCAAGTATCAGGTATAGTTCACGATCAATCGTCATCAGGAGCAACTTTATTTATAGAGCCTATGAGCATAGTTGAGATGAATAATGAACTTAGACAATTTAGATTAAAAGAAAAAGAAGAGATAGAAAGAATACTAAGTGAATTATCAGCTATCGTTGGAGAGATAAGTGATGATATATTAAGTAATCAAGAAATTCTAGGAAAGATAGATTTCGCATTTGCAAAAGGTAAATTATCATTAGCATTAAAAGGTATAGAACCAAAGCTAAATAAAGAAAATTATATAAATATAAAAAATGGAAGACATCCTTTATTAGATAGAAAAAGCGTGGTAGGAAATGACATAAGACTAGGTGAGGAGTTCCATACATTAGTTATAACAGGGCCTAATACAGGAGGTAAAACTGTTACGATTAAAACTGTAGGACTATTTGCGCTTATGGTACAAAGTGGGTTACACATACCTGCAGACTATGGAACGAGTATGTGCGTTTATGACAATGTATTTGCAGATATAGGAGATGAGCAAAGTATAGAACAAAGTTTATCTACATTTTCATCTCATATGACTAATATAGTATCTATATTAAATGAAGTAACTGAAAACTCATTGGTAATATTTGATGAGTTAGGAGCTGGAACAGATCCTGTAGAAGGTGCAGGACTTGCAATAGCAATACTTGAAGATGTAAATATGGCAGGAGCTAAATGTATAGCGACTACTCACTACAGTGAGATAAAACACTATGCACTTACTAAAGAGGGTGTAGAAAATGCAGCAGTAGAATTTGACCTAGAAAACTTAAGACCAACATATAGATTATTCATTGGAGTTCCAGGAAAATCTAATGCATTTGCAATATCTAAAAGATTAGGGTTAAGTGATTATGTAATAGATAGAGCTAAAGAGTTTATAGATACAGATACTATAGCTGTTGAAGATGTAATTCATAGCTTAGAAAAATCAAGAGTAGAAGCTGTTGAAGAAAGAGAAGAAGCATCTAGATTAAGAAAAGAAATTCAAGAGCTAAAAGAAGAATATGAATCTAAGTTAGATAAAATAGCAGCTCAAAGAGAGCGATTATTAGAAGAAGCTAGGCAAGAAGCCTTTAGAATTACGAGACAAGCGAAAGAAGAGACAGAGGCGGTTATAAAAGAGCTTAGAAGATTAGAACAAGAAAGCATGTCTAAAGATAAAAATAGAAAAATAGAAGAATTAAGAAAAGAAATCTCAAATTCTATGGGTGCATTACAACCAAGTGTAAAAAGTATGATAGTTCCAAAAACATCATCAAGAGAAATAAAAGAATTAAATCCTGGAGATGAAGTAAAGGTAATAACTTTAAATCAACAAGGATCTGTAGTTACAGCAGATAATAATAAAAAAGAAGCTGTAGTTCAAATAGGAATAATGAAAATGAACTTGCCATTTAAATCTTTAGAAAAAGCTAAAAAAGATCCAAAGTCTACAGTTACAAAGGCTACTAGAAATGTTATAAAATCTAAATCTGGAAGAGTTAAAAATGATGTGGATTTAAGAGGTATGACTTTAGAAGAAGCTAGAGAAGAGGTAGATAAATACCTTGATGATGCATGTTTAGCAGGGCTTGAAAAAGTAACTGTTATACATGGGATAGGAACAGGAGTATTAAAAAGTGGAATAACTGAAATGTTAAAAAAACATAAACATGTAAAATCTCAAAGACCAGGTCAATATGGCGAAGGTGGTATGGGAGTTACAATAGTAACTTTAAAATAAGGAGATAAAAAATGATATTAGTATCAGCGTGTTTATTAGGAATAAACTGTAAATATGATGGCGATAATAACAACCATGAAATAGTTAAGAAATATTTAAAGGGCAAACAATTTGTTTTAGTTTGCCCTGAACAATTAGGTGGATTAAGTACACCAAGAATTCCATGTGAAATTGAAAATGGAAATGGATTTGATGTTTTATCAGGTAAATGTAAAGTTAAAAATAAAGATGGAATAGACACAACAGAAAATTTTATAAAGGGTGCTAAAGAAGCTTTAAAAATAGCACAATTATATAATTGTAGTGAAGCAATTTTAAAGGAAGGAAGTCCGTCTTGTGGAAGTAATAAAATATATGATGGAACATTTACAGGAAAAAAAATTAATGGGCAAGGTGTTACAGCTGCAATCCTAAAAAATCAAGGAATACACATTATCAATGAGAAAGATTTGGAAAAGTAGACAGATACTTGAAAAAAAGTATAATTTGTTTTATCATAAAGTGTTATAAGAATAAGGAAGGAGTACTGATATGCAAGATTTTAAAATAGAAGTAGCCAAATCGTTAAAAGAAAAAATAGAAGATTTATCTTTAGAAGAAATAGTTGGGTTAATAGAAATACCACCTAATAGTGAGATGGGAGATTACGCATTTCCATGCTTTAGATTAGCAAAGGTATTTAGAAAAGCTCCAAATATGATAGCTGCAGATTTAGCTGAAAGTATAGAAGCAAAAGATGCTATATCAAAAGTTGAACCAGCGGGAGGATATGTTAACTTTTTCGTTAATAAATCTCAATTAGCTAAAAATGTTATAAATGATGTATTAACTCAAGGAAAAAAATACGGACATAGTGAATTAGGAAAAGATAAGACAGTAGTTATAGACTTCTCATCTCCTAATATAGCTAAGCCTTTCCATATAGGACATATAAGAACAACAGTTATAGGAAATGCTTTATATAAAATATATGATTCTCAAGGATACAACACAGTAAGAGTAAATCACCTTGGAGATTATGGAACTCAATTTGGTAAGCTTATAGTAGCTTTCAAAAAATGGGGAAATAAGGAAGCAGTTGAATCTAACCCAATACCAGAACTATTAAAACTGTACATACAATTCCATGATGAGGCTGAAAAACATCCAGAAATGGAAGATGAAGCTAGAGCTTGGTTTACTAAATTAGAAAATGACGATAAAGAAGCTAAAGATTTATGGCAGTGGTTTAGAGATGAAAGTTTAAAAGAATTCTCAAGAGTATATGACTTATTAGATATAGAATTTGACTCATATGCAGGAGAAAGTTTCTATTCAGATAAAATGGATAGAGTAATAGATATAATAAAAGATAAAGGATTATTAGAAGAATCTGAGGGAACAAACATAGTAAACCTAGAAGAATATAATATGACACCAGCGCTTATAACTAAAAAAGATGGGTCAACATTATACATGACTAGAGACTTAGCTGCTGCACTTTACAGAAAAGAAAATTATGATTTTGAAAAGTGTATATACGTAGTTGGATCTCAACAAAGTTTACACTTCCAACAACTATTTAAAGTCTTAGAGTTAATAGGATTTGAATGGGCTAAAGATATGGTTCACGTTCCATTTGGAATGGTAGCATTAGAAGAAGGTACAATGTCAACTAGAAAAGGAAGAGTAGTATTTTTAGAGTCTGTATTAAGACAAGCTATAGAGAAAACAAAGGAAACTATGTTAGCTAAAAACCCAAATGCTGAAAATGTAGATGAAATAGCTAAACAAGTTGGAGTTGGAGCTGTAGTATTCCAAGAACTATCTAATAGTAGAATAAAAGACTATACTTTCTCATGGGAAAGAACATTAAGCTTTGAAGGTGAGACAGGTCCATATGTACAATATACTCATGCTAGATGTTGTTCTGTTTTAAGAAAAGCTAACATGGATGTAACTGCAGATGTAGACTATAGCGTATTAAGTGATGCTGACAGTTCGGAAGTTTTAAAATTAATAGCATCATTTAATGATAGTATATTAGCATCAATGAGAAAAAATGAACCACATATAGTAACAAGATTTGTATTAGATTTAGCACAAGCATTTAATAAGTTCTATCATGATAATCCTATATTAGTAGATGATATAGAAGTTAAAAAAGCTAGAGTAGCATTAGTTGCAGCTACAAAACAAACTATAGAAAATGCTCTTTCTATATTAGGTATGGGTGCGCCTGAAAGAATGTAGTAAATACGCGTTTGTCGAAAAATAATACTTTACATCTAAATTTGGGGTATTGTATAATTAAATTAAGAAATGGCTCTGAAATATGAGTTTATTAGAATCAAAAGATATATATGGAAGTAGAGTATATAAACACTATTCTACTCCCCCCCTACATTTACGGCAGCTAATAGCTGCCTATTTTTTTTAAAAATCAAAGCTATTATATTATAAAAGTATATCAAGTTAATTAATTGATAAAACTATAAAATAGTTTGAGGGTTAGGAAGGTAGTATCTATGAAAGAAGAGTTATTAAAAAAAGCATATATAAATGCATTTAGCATTGAGGATAAATATATAAAAAATATGATTATCTTGAATACTAAGTCTTTAATTGATGATTTAGCTCAGAGATATGTAAAAATAGATAAAAATAGATTAAGAGATGAATTACTTTATTATAGATTTTATGGTGAAAAGCTAGATGATATAAATATAGTAAATATTTTATTACCAGTTATAATATCCAATACAAACATGAAAAAAAGTGAAGAAGAAGTTGTAAAAGTTATAAAGTATTATGTATTGTATAATAAGAAAAATGAATATATGAATGATTTTTTAATTTCTAGTTTAATTTACAATACATTAATTCACTCTATTATAGAAAATAAAGACATAGAGTATGAAGAATTGATGCAAAAAATTAAATCAACGATAATTGAATTTACATATGAGATGGAAAAAGTAGAAGTTATTAAATTTGAAATGAAGAGAATACAAGTAATTCAAAGTATAGATAGATATATAGATTTAAAGATAAAAGACTATGAAGATAGTGACATAATAAATAACCTGTTAAATGTAATATATGATGTATACATAAATGATAGAGATACTCAAATACAAGGAATAAAGAGCATAAAAAAATCTATATTATCTATTTTAGGCTTTGATATAAATGAGAAGATAGATAATATAGATTTTATAAACTCTATGGCAGAATATATTAT
>NZ_JAWDJM010000008.1:0-2707 GCF_032465715.1 Paraclostridium sp. MRS3W1
CCATAATTTTATGGTAGTATTTTTTTTAACTAAATATGTACATAATTTTATTGAAAAATAGAGCATACTAAGGATTATATTAAAAAATATAAATTTTAACATAATTTAAATAACTTTTTAAATGATTAATTAGCAACCTGGATTTTGTTGGAAAGGGATGTTACAATGTTTAAGGTTATTAGTGCAATAAGGAAGTGAATTAAATGAAAAAGAAATTATTATTTTTAATAATTGTTTTTGGATCTATAGTTATCTTTGGAAATAAGGTATACAGTAAATCGGATCAATTATCTACAACTGAAAAAGTAAGTGATTTTAAGTATATGTATAATACAATAAAAGAAGGATATCCATATTTAGATGTAAATACAAGATTAAGTGGAAAAGACTGGATATCTAATAAGAATACATATATAAAGAGAATTAAAAATACTACAAATGATGATGAATTTGTAGCTGAGATGTCGGATATATTAGCAGAATTAGGAAATAAGCATACCGAGGTAATAAATAATAAAAAAAGATATGAAATGTTTAAAAAAGCATATTCGAAAAACAATTGGTATGATTTTCTTAATGATAAAAAAGTTATAGAAAGATACGATAATATAAAATCAGAAATTAAAATTTGTGATGGTAGTTTTTTAAAAAAAGAATTAGTTTTACAAGATGCAGTAAATGGTAGTGTTGGATATATGTATTTACCATCTATGGCACCACAACATGGTTCTATGAAAAATGATTTAAATATGATTGGAGATTATATAAAAACACTAGACAATTACAAGGCTTTAATTATAGATATAAGAGGAAATAAAGGTGGGAGTGATAGTTATTGGCAAGGAATTGTTTCTAAGCTTATAAACGATGATATTAAAATAAGTGGTTATAGAGTTTATAGAAACAAAAGTGAATTAATAAAAAATTATACGGATGAAAGAAAAATAAAATTAAACCCTATTGATAAATTACCTCAGAGTATAAGAAAAAATGCGCCAAAAGAAATTTTTAATAAATTCGATGGGTTTGAAAATACGTCTTATACAATAAAAGCTAGTAATAATTTGAATTTTAAAGGTAATATATATTTACTTACGGATAAAAAGGTATATTCATCATCAGAATTCTTTGCTATGTTTTGTAAAGAATCTAAATTTGCAACTTTGATAGGAGGCACCACTGGAGGCGATGGGGGTGGATTAGACCCTGCTTTGTTTGAATTGAAAAATAGTGGCTTGATAGTTAGAATGGCTAGTGGAATGTATTTAAATAAAGATGGAATATGTGATGAGGAAGTTAAAACTATTCCTGATTTTGAAATAAATAACTGTGAAAGAACTAAAAATGTAAAAGATGATAAATGCATAAATAAAGTTTTAGAGTTAGAACACATAAATTAGAATATAAGTTTTATGAAAGTTAAAAATATTAATTTTGACACTATAAATATAAAGGTTTTTTTAAAATAGTATAGAATAATACTATATTAATAGTGTAGAGTAAATATAAATGTTTTTTAATAAATTATTATGTTTGAATTAAAATTGGATTAATTTAAATACAAAATTTTTTTGATTAATATATTTGTAAGTTGTATAATAAAATGTACAAATTAACGTTATAACTGAAAGGATAGGTTAAAATGATAAAACAAGAAAAAAAATCAAAAAACTTAGGAATGAAAAGAGTTGCTATATTTTTAATAATACTAGCATTTGTTGTTACTGCTGTTGCACCTATAGCTAGCTTTTTTATGTAAATAATATAATTTTTAGGCGGGATATATTATACAGTTAAAAATTATTATTTGTTAAATAAATTTATTATACCGAAATAAAATAAGGGATTATATGTTGGACTTTAAAGTTCTATATATATCCTTTTATTTTGCTTAAATAAGCATATTTTAGAGGAAAATATAATTAATAATATAGTAAAGAGTATTTTAAAATAGGAGGGGTACATGAGTAATTTAAATGAAATTAAATTAAAAACATTTATAAACTCAAGAGAAATATATCCAGATGAAGATATAGAAGGAGTTTGCGTTTTAAGTGGTTTGGATTTAAATAAAAAATTACATGATATAAAAATATATATAAAAACTAACTATATTAAAGATAAATATAAAAATATAGGCGGAAAAAAAGTAGTTTTACAAAAGGTAGAAATAAATTTAGACAAAAGTATAACTGAGGGTGGATTAGTAAAAGTTCCATTTAAATTTAAGGTAAATAAAAAAGTTCCAGTATCAATACACAAAAGTCATATATGGATAAAGACATGTTTAAAAGAAAATGGTAAAAATAAATTAGAAGAAAAATATTATATAGACATATTACCTCCAAAATACATAGAAAATACAATTTATGTTATAGAAAATTTAGGGTTTTCTTTAATAGAAGTAGAGAATAAATATACAGAAAACAAATATGATAATTTACCATTTATTCAGTGCTTTAAATTCAGAAAATTGAAAGAAGCTTTGGATCAAAATGAAAATGATATTGAAATTTTTTTTAAGCAAAAAAATGAGTTTATAGAAGTATATTTAAATCAAAATATAAAAGTTACATTTGAATATAAATATATAAATGATTTAAATTATTTAACTAATAAAATATATTCTGTTATTAAATTTAAAATTTAGCATAAACATATAGTATAGGAAGAAAAACTTCCATGTCAAAAAATATAAATTTAATAT
>NZ_JAWDJM010000009.1:0-1127 GCF_032465715.1 Paraclostridium sp. MRS3W1
GAGAAACAGTATGTAGAAAAGCAACTATAAGTCTTTATATTATGAAGTTGTAGATATTTAAGAATTTAATAAGCTAAAAAATATTATAAATATGTAAAATTATCTTTATTTTTTTTAGTGTTTTGACGTATAGTTAATAGAGAGTTTATAGGGAAAAAGGTAAAATATAATAAATGAGATACTAAAAATAGGAAATGAAACAACAAAATCTATAAAATGGATAGGCTTAGATAATTGGAGAACTATAATAAGTACTTTTTTTAGTTTGTCATCTAAATAAGGGAGGTGCATAATGATTTGGATTTGTACAATAGGTCCTATCGTATTTAGTTTGGGGTACTATAAGGCTTCTAAGTATAATGATATTTGTAATATTTCAAAGTTAAAGCTGTTTAAACATATTTATTATTTAGTATTAGCTTTTGGCATAGTTTCCACTCTAATTTACCCAACAACTATAGATAGGACACGAGAAATGGAACAATATGGAATAACAACTACAGATACCATTATAAGTGGATTAACTTTATCTTTAGCAATAATGGAAGGTTCTTTTGGAATTATAGACCATATCTTCAAAAAGAATATTTAATTAAAAAGTCTTATAACAGATGATATACCATCTGTTATAAGACTTTTTAATTAATAAAGTAAATTATTTTCATATTTATAGTTGTTTGCTAATTCTCTTATCTTATCAACTAATTCATCAAGATCATCAACATCTGTTATATTTTCAACAACAAAAAGTTTTAAACAATAATGTTGATTTGATGAAATAGCATGACGTTTTCCCTTTTTTCTCTTTTGTGATATATTTTCACAAATACCTTTTATTTTTATCCAATCTTGATAAGAACTATATAAACAGTCCTCATCACTTTCGATATCTTCTAAAATACTTTTCAC
This sequence comes from Paraclostridium sp. MRS3W1, assembly GCF_032465715.1. Classification (NCBI taxonomy): domain Bacteria; kingdom Bacillati; phylum Bacillota; class Clostridia; order Peptostreptococcales; family Peptostreptococcaceae; genus Paraclostridium; species Paraclostridium sp. MRS3W1. The sequence goes on from NZ_JAWDJM010000009.1 coordinate 910, forward strand.
AGCTAAGTAACAAATATCACTAGATAAGTATTGTATTTTATCCATCATATCTTGTATAACCATAATGACCCCCTAAAATATTTATTGTAAATTTATTATAACAAAAAACATTTCCATATATAAGGGTAAAAGTAAAATTATGGTAAATTAAAAGTATTTATACTTTTTTAATACCAAAACCTTAAATGTGTTCTATCTTAATTTTAAAAGTAAAAAAC
>NZ_JAWDJM010000010.1:0-22339 GCF_032465715.1 Paraclostridium sp. MRS3W1
ACCTAAAAATAACATGCCTAAAAATATACCGCCATTGATATGAGTGTCATATTTAATTTAAATCACCTCCCATAGATTATATTCAAAATATAGAAATATTTTCATCAAATTATTCTGAAAAATTACGGAAAAGTTACGTTGAAAGTGTATATGTAGAAAAATGTAGTATATGATGCTAATATTTAGGTATTAATAAGTGGTAAAATATGGGAGGATGAGATGAAAAAGTGGATTAAAAACAACTTATGGATATGGGGGTTACTTGTTGTAATAATTGTACTAGTAATAGTAAATGGAACTAAAAGAAACTCAGATAAGGAATTTGACAGTGGAAGCAATATAAAAATTGAAAAATTAAATACAAATCAGATTGATAATTTAAAAAAATTATGTAAAGTATGGGGTGTTGTAAAGTACTATCATCCTGAGGTTGTAGCTGGGAATGTAAACTTTGATTATGAACTATTTAGAGTTATGCCAGATACGATAAATGCAAAAAATTCACAAGAAGCTAATAAAGTAATATATACATGGGTTAAAAATCTAGGAGATGTAGAAGAAAATTCTAGTGGTAAAAATGATGAAAATAAAAAAATAGCTCTTGAAAGAGATTTAAGTTGGATAAAAAATACTAATTATCTAGATAAAGATTTAAGTCAATTACTAGTTAAGATTTCAAACTCTAACATTTCAAAAAGAAACAAAGCTTATGTTAAGTTTGATAAAAAATTAGGAAATTCTAATTTTGAAAATGAAAATCTATATGAAGAAATGGACTATGATGATGATGGTTATAAATTGCTTGCTTTGTTTAGATATTGGAATATAATAGAATACTATTATCCGTATACAGACGTGATAGAAGAAAATTGGGATGAAGTATTAACCACATTTATACCTAAGTTTGTAAATACTGAAAGTGAGTTAGATTATAAATTGGCAATTTCAGAACTTACAACAAAAATACATGATCCACACGCAGGAGTAGATGATATAAATAAAACATTAACTAAATACTGGGGAAATAAATATGCTCCTATAGAATTTGCTTTAGTTGAAGACTGTATTGTAATTAAAAAAATAAATCCTAAATACAAGGATGAATGTGAGTTGAAGCCAGGAGATATAGTATTAGAAATAAATGATAAAGACATATTTGAAGTTATAAAAGAAAAATCTAAATATAGATCTATTTCAAGAAAAGAAGCTATTGTAAATTGCTTACAAGGATATTTATTTAGAACTTCAAATGATAGTATTAAGCTAAAACTAAAAAGAGATGGCAAATACGTAGTAAAAAATGTTAAGTGTTATAATGATGAATATATGTTTGATATAAAAGAGCCATCACATAAGATTATAGATGAAAATATAGTATATATTAACCCAGGACAATTATCTAAAAATGAAATAGATAAAATAATGGATAAATTTATGAATACAGAAGGTATTATAGTAGATCTAAGAAAATATCCGTCGGTTCCTATTTTTATTACTATGCCGAAATATTTTATTTCAAAACCAACAACTTTTTCAAAAATATCTGTACCTAATCAATCAGTACCCGGGGAATTTATCTTTGCAAAAGATCAAGTTATTAATCCAGATGATAAAAAACATTATAAAGGAAAATTAATGATATTGATGAATGAAAGAAGTCAAAGTCAATCGGAGTTTACTGTAATGGAACTCAGAAAAGGAAATAATGCTAAAGTAATAGGAAGTAACTCTATTGGTACTGATGGGGATGCAACGAAGGTTTATTTACCAGGAGGTGTAACAACTTTAATAACTGGACTAGGAGTGTATGATGAAGATGGATCCCAAACTCAAAGAATAGGTCTTAAACCAGATATTTACATAAAGCCAACTATAGATGGAATAAAAGATGGAAGAGATGAACTTTTAGAGAAAGCTATAGAAATTATAAAAACTAAATAAAAATTCGCTTCGCTCATGTCGCTCAAATTTCATGTCGTCAACGTCCAATCGGTAAACTTGTGTCCCGTTACTCAAACGACTTCGTCCATTGCTCAAAATGTAAGTTTTTACTTTCACCAAGATTTTGATAGACTATACTTTATAAGTTATTCACAAATATTTGTTAATTATAAATTACTTAAGCGTAAAAAATAAATATGTGCACATAATTATTAGTATATAGAATGAAATAATAAATAATTATTAAATCAAGGAAAGACAAATATATGAAAATGAAATGGGAAGAAAAATTTATCGAACTACATACTAAAGGAAAAGTGCAAGAAGCTAAAGATTTAAAAAATATACATGTTCCAAGTAAGTTATACAAATACCAAAAAATAGATGAAAATAGACTAAAAAATTTAGAAAATGGAAAGCTATATTTTTCAAATAGGGAGCACTTAAATGATCCCTTTGACTTACTACCAGTACATTATAATGAAGATGAGATAATAGACTTCTTAAAAGGAGAAGATTGTCCAGCAAATAACTTATCAAAATCAGAAATAATAAGTAAGATAGATAAAGTTTTAAATAGCTTTAGCGACCATATAAAAATACTATCTCTAAGTACTAGCATATATAACATACCTCTATGGACTCATTATGGAGATAACCATAGAGGTATGTGTATTGAATATGATATAGATAACTTAGATAGAAATAGTGATTTTTATGATTGCTTGCTAAAAGTAAGTTATATAGATAAAAAAGTAGAAATAACTGAAGTCTTAAAAAATACTTTATCTAATCTAATAAATAATGAAGAGTTAAAATTAGATTCTATGTTTTTGTTATATTTCACATTGACAATGAAACACAAAAGCTGGCAATATGAAAATGAATGGAGAATTATATTAAAAAGTAATAGTGGGGAATGTGGGATAGAAAAAAGTCTAATGAAAGTAAAAGCTATTTACTTAGGAAAAGATTGTAGCAAAGAAAATATAGAAAGAGTTATAGAAATTTCTAAAAAATTAAATTGTAAAGTTTATAAAATGGAATATTCTAAAGGGATTGATTTTAGATTGATACCACAGAAGATATATTAAATTAAATAAATTTAAATTTGATTAGTTAAGAAAATTTGTTGACAATTAATAAATTAAGATACTACAATTTAAATATAAAAATTAAATAAACCAGGTGATGTTAGCGAGAGATACTTTTTAAATAAAGAGCCGACGGAGAAATTTGAATAACTTCCAATTTTCAAAGAAACTTTCAGGCAAAGGAATCGTTAACTGATGGATCTCTGGAAAGCCCTTAATTGTAAGGCGCCGAAGAAGAAATGATACTATAGGTATTAAAACTTTCAGGTACAAGAAACAGAGGATATAGGAATATTATTTATTTCTATATCCTCTTTTTAATTTTCTAAAAATATATTAAGGAGAAGTTTGATATGGAAAATTTAAAAAAAACGTATCTACTGAGTGCACACGAAGCTTTAGGCGCAAAGATGATAGACTTTGCGGGATGGTATATGCCACTAGAATATGAAGGCTTAATAAAAGAACATGAATCTGTAAGAAATTATGCTGGATTATTTGATGTATCTCATATGGGAGAAATTATTATAAAAGGTGCACAAGCAAAGTCTTACTTACAAAACTTAATTACAAATGACATAGAAATATTAGAAGATAATCAAGCTATATATACGTTTATGTGCTATCCTAACGGAGGTGTAGTTGATGATTTATTAGTTTATAGATTCGATGAAAATAATTTTTATTTAGTAATAAATGCTAGTAATATAGAAAAAGATTTTAAGTGGATGAATGAAAACAAACAAGATTATGATATAGAAATAGAAAACATCTCTAGTGAAATTTCAGAACTTGCAATTCAAGGACCTTTATCTCAAAGAATACTTCAAGAAATATGCGATGAAAATTTAGATGAAATTAAATCATTTTACTTCAATAAAAATATAAAAGCTGACCAAACATCAGTTCTGATATCTAGAACTGGATATACAGGCGAAGACGGATTTGAAATATATTGCAAAAATGAAGATGTAGAAAAAATATGGAACAAATTATTGGAAGTAGGTGAAAAATATAAACTTAAACCTTGTGGATTGGGTTGTAGAGATACATTAAGATTTGAGGCTGGATTACCCCTTTATGGAAATGAATTGAGTGAAGCTATAACACCACTAGAAGCTGGTTTTTCATTCTTTGTAAAGTTAGATAAAGGTAATTTTATAGGGAAAAATGAATTAAAAATGCAAAAAGAAAAAGGTTTAAATAGAAAGCTTATTGGATTTGAACTTACAGGTAAAGGTATAGCAAGACAAGGGTATGAGGTTATGGCTTATGAGAATGTAATAGGATATGTAACAACTGGATATAAATCTCCAACTTTGAATAAAAGTATAGGATTTGCTCTTATAGATGCTAATTATTCAGAAATTGGAAGAGATGTAGATATATGTATTAGAAAGAAAAAAGTAAAAGCAAAAATTATTAACAAAAGATTTTACAAAAAACCAACAGAGATTCATGCTTAAAAATAGATATTAAAAACTGAATATAAAACTATTATGGAGGTTGGGTTATGTTTAAATATATACCGATTACAGATGAGGATAAAGAAAAGATGCTAAGTGAAATAGGAGTAGAATCAGTAGATGAGTTATTTAGTGATATTCCTAATGAATTAAAGCTTAATAGAGATCTAAATTTAGAAACTTCCAAAAGTGAAATAGAAGTATTAAAAAAAATAAAATCTATAGCTAAAGAAAATAATAGCATAGATAACCTGACTTGTTTTCTAGGAGCAGGAGCATATGATCACTATATACCATCTGTAATTAAACATATTACATCAAGATCAGAATTTTATACAGCATATACACCATATCAGGGAGAAATAAGTCAAGGGACATTACAAACTATATTTGAATTTCAATCAATGATTTCTGAACTTACAGGAATGGATATAGCTAATGCATCTATGTATGATGGAGCTACTGCAAGTGTAGAAGCTTGTGTTATGGCACTAAATAGTGGGAAAAATAAAAATAAAATACTAGTAGCAAAATCTATAAATCCTGAGATTATGGAAGTTATAAAAACATATATGAAATTTAAAGATATTGAAGTTATAGAAATCGATTATGATAGAAAAACAGGAAGAGTTGATGTAGATAGTTTAAAAGCCAATATAGATAAAGAAAGTGCTTGTATGTTAGTTCAAAGTCCTAACTTTTTTGGAATTATTGAAGAAATGGAAGAAATAGAGTCTATTACTCATCAAAACAAAGCAATGCTTATTATGAATGTTAACCCAATATCTTTAGGAGTTTTAAAATCACCAGGAGAGCTAGGTGCGGACATAGCTGTAGGAGAAGCTCAACCATTAGGAAACTCTTTAAATTTTGGAGGGCCATTTGTAGGGTTTATGAGTACAAAATCTAAAAATATAAGAAAACTTCCAGGAAGAATAGTAGGAGAAACTATTGACTCAAGAGGACAAAGAGCATATATTCTAACACTTCAGGCAAGAGAACAGCACATAAGAAGAGAAAAAGCTACGTCTAATATTTGCTCAAATCAAGCTTTAAATGCCCTTTCAGCTACGATATATATGGCTACAATGGGATATAAGGGATTAAAAGAGGTAGCAAATCAGTGTATTCAAAAATCACATTATGCTTGTAATGAATTAGCAAAAACTGGAGAGTATGAAAAGGTATTTACAGGAGAGTTTTTTAATGAATTTACAGTTAAATCTAAATATCACAACGTAGATAGTATTAACGAAAAGTTATTAAAAGAAAACATAATTGGTGGATTTAATTTAGAAAATAAATTTAAAGAACTTAATAACTGTTCGTTATATTGTGTTACAGAAAAAAGAAGTAAGGATGAAATTGATAATTTAGTTAATGTTATATCTAGTATGGGCTTTAAAGATAGTAAAGAAAAAATTATTGATACTATGGGGGCTATATAAATGAAAGATTATAATAAATTATTAATAGAAATTTCCAAAGAAGGAAGATTTGCATATTCACTTCCTCCTCTAGATATAGATGAGGATGAAAATTTAATTCCTGATAATTTAAAAAGAACTATAAATCCGAAGTTGCCTATGGTAAGTGAAGTAGATGTTGTTAGACACTTTACACTTTTATCAAATAAAAACTTTGGAGTTGATACAGGATTCTATCCACTAGGGTCTTGTACTATGAAATACAATCCAAAATTAAATGAAGACATAGCATCAATAGAAGAATTTACTAATATACATCCTTATCAAGATGAAAAGACAGTTCAAGGCTCACTTCATATAATGTATGATTTTTCAAATATGTTAAAAGAAATAACAGGAATGGATGAAATAACATTACAACCATCGGCAGGCTCTCATGGAGAATTGACAGGCTTGATGCTTATAAAAGCATATCATGAAAATAGAGGCGATTTTAAAAGAAATAAAATAATAGTTCCAGATTCAGCGCATGGAACAAATCCAGCGAGTGCAAATCTATGTGGATGTAATATAGTTCAAATAAAATCCGATGAAAATGGATGTGTGGATATTGAGGCTTTAAAAGAAGTGCTAGATGATACTGTTTGTGCTTTGATGCTTACAAATCCAAGTACATTGGGTATATTTGAAAAAAATATAACTAAAATTGCAGATTTAGTACATGAAGTAGGTGGACTATTGTATTATGATGGGGCAAATATGAATGCTATTATGGGAATTAGTAGACCTTCGGATATGGGATTTGATGTTGTTCATCTAAATCTTCATAAAACTTTCTCAACTCCACATGGAGGAGGAGGACCAGGTAGCGGGCCAGTTGGAGTTAAAAAGGAATTAATCCCATTTTTACCAGTTCCGATAATCGAAAAGCATGAAAATAGATATTCATTGAATTATAATAAAGAGTACTCTATAGGGAAAATAAAAAATTTCTATGGGAACTTTGGAGTTATACTAAAGGCATATTCATATATTTTGACTATGGGTTCAGATGGGTTGAAACTAGCAAGTGAAATGGCTGTACTAAATGCAAACTACTTAAAAGAAAGACTTAAAAAGTACTATACATTACCTTTTGACACTGTATGTAAGCACGAATTTGTATTAAGTGGAAAAAAACTTGGAGAAGTAACTACTATGGATGTTGCAAAAAGACTTTTAGACTATGGATATCATCCTCCAACAGTGTATTTTCCATTAATTGTAGATAGTGCAATAATGATAGAGCCAACTGAAACAGAAAGCTTAGAAACTTTGGATAGCTTTATAGATGCAATGATAAAAATATCAGAAGAAATAAAAGATAATCCGGAGATATTGATAAGTTCTCCTCATAATACACCAGTAGGTCGATTAGACGAAACTAGAGCAGCTAAAAAACAAATTTTAAAATGGTAAATAAAAATGAGGTGCTTATTTATAGGCATCTCATTTTTATTTACCATTTTAAAATATCTAAATAAGGTATATAGATTTAGTCAATTGAATAGTAATTTATTAATGTTATATAAATTAGGGGGGATTTCATGGAATTTGAAATTACAAAGGAAATTTTCACTGTGAATTTGGACATGATAGCAACTCTAGCACTAGCTACATTACTTTTGCTTTTAGGAAATTACTTAAGAAAAAAGATTGGTTTTTTAGACAAATTTTGTATACCAGGGCCAGTTATAGGAGGGCTTTTATTTGCAATTATAATATTTATTTCAAAGACTGTAAATTTATTTAACTTAGAGATGGATACAACTTTACAATCACCGTTTATGATAGCTTTCTTTACCACGATAGGATTAGGAGCTAGCTTTTCTCTTATAAAAAAGGGTGGGAAATTATTAATAATTTATTGGATATTGTGTGGAGGACTTGCTATATTTCAAAACATAATAGGTGTTATAGGGGCAAAGCTAACAAATATAAACCCTCTTATAGGTATTATGTGTGGAGCTGTTTCTATGGAAGGTGGTCATGCAAATGCAGCTTCCTTTGGGGCAACTATAGAAGGATTAGGTGTAAATGGCGCGGTTACAATAGGGATGGCAGCAGCTACATTTGGTGTTATTTTTGGAGGAATTATAGGAGGGCCAGTTTCTAGATACTTAATAGATAAGTACAATTTAAAACCATCAGTAGAAGAATATGATAAAAATATATCTGTAGAAGAAACGGCAGGAATAAAATTAAGTGACTCATTCAATTCAAGTACTATGATAACTCAAATTGCAGTTATAGCATCTTGCATGACTATTGGAAATTTATTTGGGTCATGGTTTTCAAATGCTACAGGTGTAGTACTTCCAGGATATGTAGGTGCAATGTTTGTTGCAGTTTTATTTAGAAATTTAAATGACAAGATAAATATTGTGAAAATAGATCTGTATTCAGTTGATATAATAAGCAATGTTTGTTTAGGAATATTTTTAACAATGGCACTTATGAGTATCAAATTATGGGAATTAGCAGGACTTGCAGGACCGATGATAGTAATAGTTCTTGCACAAGTTATATTTATAGCATTATATGGAATATTTATTGGATTTAGATTATTAGGAAAAGATTTTGATGCGGCAGTTATGGTTTCAGGTATGTTAGGTCATGGGCTTGGAGCAACTCCAAATGCATTAGCTAATATAAATTCTGTTACTTCTAAGTATGGAAATTCAACAAAGGCTTTTTTAATAGTACCTTTAGTTGGAGCATTTTTAGTAGATTTAGTGGGAATACCGACAATTGTAACTTTTATAAACTTTTTTAGTTAACTATCCAAAGTAAAAAATATAATTTGGTAATAAATAGGGTGGATAAATATTCACAAAAAATATTATAAGTGCTACAATTTATTAAACTGTATAAAAGGAGACTTGTAGATATGTTTAAGCAAATGAGAAGAAAAGAAAGACAAATTGAAATTGTAGAGGCTGAAGAAATTTTAAAAAATGGAGAGTATGGGGTTTTATCTACAAATGGAGAAAATGGATACTCATATGGTACACCACTAAGCTATGTATATTTTAATAACTCAGTATATTTTCATTGTGCATTAGAAGGACAAAAGCTAGAAAACATTAATTATAATAACAAAGTTTCATTTTGTGTAGTAGGCAAAACTTGTGTAATTCCAGAAAAGTTTAGCACAAAATATGAAAGTACTATTTTATTTGGAGAGGCTAATGAAGTTTTTGGAGAAGAAAAAAATGAAGCTTTAATAGAGATATTAAAAAAATATTCACCTGATTTTATAGATAAAGGTAAATTGTACATAAAAAATGCTGGAGATAAAACTAGAGTAATAAAGATAAACATTAATAAAATCTCAGGCAAAGCTATTGTATAAATTGGTAAAAAAGAAGTTATTTCTAATAACTTCTTTTTTTATTTAATTTGAATATAAAGTGTTTAAAATTACATCTTTTGTGGTAAATATTACAAGGAACAATAATTATTCTTAAATTTCAATTCTAAAATACAAAAACAATCAAAATACAACTAGAATAATGAGGTGATGTGTATGAAGGAAACTTTTCATATAGGAATTGATGTTGGATCAACTACTGTAAAATTAGTAGTATTAGATAAGCACAACAATATTGTATTTAAAAAATACAAAAGACATTTATCTGATATAAAAAACGCTGTAATAAAAATTCTAGAAGACACTTATAGAAGTATAGGAGATAGTTGCGTTTCTGTAGTTATAACTGGTTCAGGAGGAATGAATTTAGCAAATAACTTAGGTGTAGATTTTGTACAAGAGGTAATAGCAAGCACTAAAGCTGTGGAAGTTTATAACTCAGATACTGACGTAGTTATAGAATTAGGTGGAGAAGATGCAAAGATAATCTATTTAACTAATGGAATAGAACAAAGAATGAATGGAATTTGCGCAGGAGGAACTGGATCTTTTATAGATCAAATGGCATCTTTATTAAAGACTGATGCTAGCGGGTTAAATGAACTAGCAAAAGGTTATAAAAATATATATAGCATAGCCGCCAGATGTGGAGTATTTGCCAAAACAGATATTCAGCCATTGATAAATGAGGGTGCAAGAAAAGAAGATATAGCAATGAGTATTTTTCATGCAGTAGCAGTACAAACTATAAGTGTTTTAGCCTGTGGAAGAAAAATACAGGGAAAAGTTGCTTTTCTAGGAGGACCGCTATACTTTTTATCCCAACTAAGACAAGCATTTATAGATATGCTAAACTTAGACGAACACGATATTATATTTCCTAAAGATGCTCAACTATACATAGCTATAGGAGCAGCTCTTTCATATACGAATAATAAAACATTTATGATAAGTGACTTATTATTAAACTTAAAGAACTCAAAAGAAACTCAAAATACCAATCAAAGTAAATTAAAGCCTTTATTTACAAACGAAGAAGAATATGAAAAATTCAAAGAAAGACATAGTATGAATATAGTGACTACAAAAGAGTTATCAAATTACTCAGGAGATTGCTTCCTAGGTATTGACGCAGGATCTACAACAACTAAGGTAGCTCTAATTGATGATGATGGTAATTTACTATATTCGGCATATAAAAGCAATGAAGGAAGCCCTTTAAATTCTACAATAGATATTTTAAATGATATATATATAAACTTACCAAATACAGCTAAAATAGTGAATTCAGCAGTTACAGGATATGGAGAAGCTTTACTAAAACAAGCGTTAAAGATAGATATAGGAGAAATAGAAACGGTAGCACATTATAAGGGAGCTAAGTTTTTTTCTCCAAATGTAGACTTTATACTTGATATAGGCGGGCAAGATATGAAATGTCTAAAGATAAATAATGGAGTTATAGAAACTATAATATTAAATGAAGCTTGCTCTTCGGGGTGTGGGTCGTTTTTAGAAACTTTTGCGAAATCATTAGAACTTGATATAAAAGAATTTTCTAAAAAAGCTCTATACTCTGAAAATCCAGTTGATTTAGGATCTAGATGTACGGTATTTATGAACTCAAGAGTAAAACAAGCTCAAAAGGAAGGTAATTCGATAAGTGATATAAGTGCTGGATTATCATATTCAGTTATAAAAAATGCATTATATAAAGTAATAAAAGTAAAGTCTAAAGAAGATATTGGACAATATCCTGTTGTTCAAGGAGGAACTTTTTACAACGATGCTGTATTAAGAGTATTTGAAATACTAACAGAACGAGAAGTTGTAAGACCTAATATTGCTGGAATAATGGGTGCGTTTGGAGCTAGTATAATTGCAAAAGAAAAGTATAAAAAAGGGTATACTACATTATTGTTAGATAGAGACAATGTAAATAATATAAAGCTAAGAACTATTACTGCAAGATGTGGAAAATGTTCTAATAATTGTTTACTTACTATAAATAATTTTGGAAATGGAGAAAAGTTTATTTCAGGAAATAGATGTGAAAAAGGGTCAGGATTAGAAGTTAATGAAAATAAACATATAAATATATTTGAATACAAATATAAAAAAATATTTGACTATAAAAGCTTAGAAGATAAATATGCAAAGCGAAAAACTATTGGTATACCTAGGGTTTTAAATATGTATGAGAATTATCCTTTCTGGCACACTATATTTACAAACTTAGGATTTAGAGTTATTTTATCAGAAAAATCGTCTAAACAAATTTATGAAAAAGGTATGGATTCAATTGTTTCTGAATCAGTTTGCTATCCAGCGAAACTAGTCCATGGTCATATAAATGATTTAATTGAAAAAGAAGTTAAAACAATTTTTTATCCATGTATAAGACATGAACATAAAGAGTTTGAAAATATAGATAATCATTTTAATTGCCCTGTTGTAATGTCATACTCAGAAGTTATAAAAAATAATATTAGTGAAATACGAGATAAAAATATTAATTTTATTAATCCATTTTTGCCAATGAATAATAAAAAAGCATTAAAGAAAAGTCTTTTTGAAGAGTTAAATAAAATTAAACTATATGATAAAGATTTTATAGAAATAAGTAAAGATGAAATAAGTAAAAGTGTAGATCTAGGTTTTAAAGAATATAAAAAATTTAAAAAAGTTATACAGAATATGGGTGAAAAAGCATTACGATTAATAGAAAAAAACAATATGAAGGGTATTGTTTTAGCAGGGAGACCGTATCATATTGACCCAGAAATAAATCATGGGATACCAGAACTTATAAATTCTTTAGACATGGCAGTCCTAACAGAGGATAGTATATGCCATTTAGGCAAAATAGATAAATCTTTAAGAGTTGTAGATCAATGGGCATATCATTCAAGATTATATAGAGCTGCAAAATATGTTAGTCATTCAAAGAATTTAGAACTTGTTCAGTTAAATTCTTTTGGGTGTGGTCTTGATTCAGTTACAACTGATCAAGTTCAAGAACTTTTAAATAGTGAGGGAAGAATATACACTTGTATAAAAATTGATGAAGGAAATAATTTAGGAGCTGCTAAAATAAGATTAAGATCATTAAAAGCGGCTATAGAAGAAAGAGATAAAAATAATATAGAAATTATAAAAGTTGAAAAAAAATATAAAAAAGGAAGCTTAGTTAAAGCTATAAAAGAAGATTATAATATTTTAGTTCCTCAAATGTCACCTATACACTTTGATTTAGTAGAACATGGAGTAAGATCATGTGGATATAATATGGTATTATTAAAAGATTATGAAGGTGCTGTAGAAGAAGGATTGAAATACGTTAATAATGATGCTTGCTATCCAGCGATTATTGTAGTAGGTCAAATTATTAGCGCATTGAAGAGTGGAAAATATGATTTAAGTAAGACTGCGGTGGCTATAACTCAAACTGGAGGGGTTTGCAGAGCTACTAACTACATTGGTTTCTTAAGAAAAGCTTTAAGTGATGCAGGATATGAAGATGTACCTGTATTATCTTTATCTATAAATGGAGAAGAAAAAAGTAATTTATATAGTGCTTTCTCATTAAGCTTAGTAAATAAAGTTTTAATGGGCGCCATATATGGAGACTTGCTTATGAAGGTTTTATATAGAGTTAGACCATATGAAAAAGTAAAGGGAAGTGCTAATAAACTACATGAAAAATACATAAGGATTTGTAAAAAGAGTTTAGAAAGCGGAAGCTTTATTGAGTTTAAAGAAAACATATATAATATAGTAAGAGATTTTGATAATTTACCTATAGTACAAGTCGAAAAACCTAAAGTTGGATTAGTTGGAGAGATTTTAGTTAAATTTCATCCATTAGCAAATAACAACATTGTAGATGTGTTGGAATCTGAAGGGGCTGAGGTAGTCGTTCCTGAACTTATGAATTTCTTTTTAAGTTGTTGTTTTAACACATATTACAAGGCTGATAATAATTTAGATAAAAAATATAAAAAACTAGGTGGCAAATTTGGTATAGGTGCAATTGAAAAGTACCAAAAGCATTATATGAAGGCTTTGGAAAGTAGTAAGAGATTTAGTAAGACAAAAGATATTAAAACTCTAGGAAGTATAGCATCTAATGTAATTTCTCTAGGAAATCAAGCTGGGGAAGGATGGCTTTTAACAGCTGAAATGATGGAACTTATCGAAAGTGGTGTGAAAAATATTATCTGCATGCAACCTTTTGCTTGCTTACCTAATCACATAACAGGAAAAGGAGTAATTAAGGAATTAAAAAGAATTTACGATGATTCCAATATTGTTCCAATAGACTATGATCCAGGGGCTAGCGAAGTCAATCAGTTAAATAGAATAAAACTTATGCTTTCAACATCATTTAAAAATTTAGAATGTAATAATATGAATATTGAAACTTTAAAACCTGAAAGTATAGAGTCTGAAAATACAGAAAAAGAAGCATTAGCTTAATAAAAATAAGTAGTTACGGAGTGAAACTAATTTACACCGTTAACTACTTATTTTTATATAATAAAATTTATTTAAATAATTTGTATCTATAAATAATTGATGAGGTTAAATATCCTAAAAACAATCCATTTATAAAAGTCACTACAAATCTACCTATTCCAAAATTTTTAAATATAAGGTAGCTTAAAATAATAATTAAAATTTGTATCGAAATAGCTGTTAAATGATATTGAAATTTATTTGATCGTATATATTTGTTACTATACCTTCTTATAGTATAGAAGTAATATAAAATAACAAAAAAACCTAATAGTGTGCTACCATGTTGAAGCAATTTGAAAAATGGAACTTGATAACCAAGTATATGTATAGATTCTTTTAATAGATTTATGTTAACAACAAAATAACCTGTTTTATGGGTAAATGCATCCCAGATTATATGTGTTAGCATTCCGACTATACATGAGTATGTAAATACAAAAATATCTTTAGGACTTTTAAAATTAAAATCATAATTTATAAGATATGTATAATAGTTACAGATCTTAGAAGGGAGATTAATTATAAATGGATTTTTTATGAACTTTAATATTAGGTAGTTTAACAAAAAGCATATTGGAAGATTAAGAATTATAAATCCTAATAGTGTATGTCCTAAGTTACTGCTTGGATTAAATAATAAAAAATATATAAAATCTGGGGCCATAGAGCCTAGAATCAATCCTAATAAATTAAAGTTTTTGTTCTTTGAAAAAATTACTACAGCTGGATGAGCTAATGTAAATGGCATAAAAAATTCTCCTTAAACTTTTATTTCATTTTAATATAATAATATAAATAAATAAAATATGCTATAAATTTTGAATTTTAATACATATTGCTACTTTTCAACCCAAAATTTACCAAATGAAAAAATACATGATTTAAAGTAATATATAAGTGATATGATATGTAAAAGGAAGTAGGAAAAAATATGAAAGAAAATTTAATGGATTTAATATTTAACACGCTGCCTATACCTATATGGATAAAATCAAAAGAAGGAGCATTTCTAGACATAAATCAAAAATTTAAAGACACATATATAAGTAAAGAAATAAATAAAGAAGATATCATAGGCAAATTCAATAAAGATATATACCCTGTAGAAATAGCTAAAATGTATGATATGAACTATGAAAAAGTACTAGAAAGCAAACAACCTATGACATTTGAAAATAAGCATAAAAATAAAATAACCAAAGTTTATTTAACCCCTGTACTTGACAAGGATAAAGAAATAATTGCAGTAACTGGTATAATACACGATATATCAGAGTTTAAGCAATATGAAGAAGATAATATTTATCAGAAGAAATTAGTTGAAACTATAATCAATAGCATACCAGATATAGTATTTTATAAGGATAAAGAAGGTAAATATGTAGGCGGAAATAATGCTTTTTTTGAAGGGTTTTATGAAAAAGACAAGAGTGATGTTATAGGAAAAACAGATGTAGAATTAAGTGAAGATAAAAATTTAGCAGAATATCTTATAAAAAAAGATAGAGAAGTAATAGATAGTAAAAAAAATATATATTCCAAATTAAAAATAAGAAATAGTAAAAATGAAGTTACATATTTTGAAAGTATAAAAACACCTGTAATAAATGAAAAAAATGAAGTAGTAGGCATAGTAGGCGTATCAAGAGACATAACAAAAAGAAAAGAATTAGAAAATATGTTAAGACAAATGAGTTATACAGATAAATTAACGGGACTTTTTAATCGAGCATATTTTGAAGAACAAATAAAGATTTTAAATAATGAAAAATTTTATCCTCTAAGTATGATAATTGGAGATGCAAATGGATTAAAAAAATTAAATGATACAAGAGGCCATTTAGAAGGGGATAAATTGATTATAAAAATTTCAGAAATTTTAAAAAATAGTTGTAATGAAAGGGACCTTATTTTTAGATGGGGTGGAGATGAATTTATAATTCTTATGCCAAACACAAATTCTATTTGTGCCCAAAGTACATATAATACTATTTTAGAAAATTGTAAAAAGGCTAGTAATTATGCCATGAAAATAAGTATAGCATTAGGGATATCAACAAAAGTTGACAATAAATTGAGTATAGAAGATTTGATAAAAGAAGCAGAAGATACAATGTATCAAGAAAAGTTACTATCAAAAGAGAGTAGAAAAAATTACATAATGAAATCTCTACAAAAAACACTAGAGGAAAAGAGCTTAGAAACAAGAGATCATACTGGTAGAAC
Organism: Paraclostridium sp. MRS3W1; assembly: GCF_032465715.1. Lineage (NCBI taxonomy): Bacteria > Bacillati > Bacillota > Clostridia > Peptostreptococcales > Peptostreptococcaceae > Paraclostridium > Paraclostridium sp. MRS3W1. The sequence goes on from NZ_JAWDJM010000010.1 coordinate 16,088, forward strand.
TGTAGAATATGCATATAAAATAGGAAAAAGATTAAATTTAAATAGCAAGCAAATTAGAGAATTAAAAGTATTAGCATACCTACATGATATAGGAAAAATTGGAGTATGTGAAAGTATAATAGAAAAACCTGGACCTCTTACTCAAGAGGAATACAACTTAATAAAAAATCATAGCGAAAAAGGATTTAGAATAGCTAATTGTACACCAGATTTATCTCATGTAGCTTATGGGATTTTAACTCATCATGAACGATATGATGGGAACGGATATCCGCTAGGGTTAAAGGGAGAGGAAATTCCTTTATTATCAAGAATAATATCTGTTGTAGATGCATTTGATGCAATGACAAGTGCTAGAGCATATAGAAAAGCAATGTCAAAATCACAAGCAATAGAAGAATTAAGAAAAAATTCAGGAACTCAATTTGATTCAAAGATTGTAGATGTTTTTATAGAAGAAATAGAAAGTGATATATAATAAAGAAGCCTTCATTTAAATGAAGGCTTTTTATGATATAATCAATTATATAAAATCTTAAGGAGGAAATTTATGAAAATTATTCATACAAGTGATTGGCATATTGGGAAAATAGTAAATGAATTTTCAATGATTGAAGATCAAAAATACATTTTAAATAGATTAATAGATTTAATAGAAAAAGAAAATCCAGAAGTACTTATAATAGCAGGGGATGTATACGATAGGTCAATTCCACCTGTGGAAGCTGTAGAATTATTAAATGAAACTTTAAGTAATTTAATAATTGATAAAAAAGTAAAAGTATTGGCTATATCAGGAAATCATGATGGTGGAGAAAGACTAAGCTTTGGAAGTCAAATTTTAGAAAAGCATGGATTATATATAGCTGGTAGAGACGATGAACTATACAAGCATGTAGTTGTAAAAGATGGAGAAAAAAATGTGAACTTTTATTTAGTTCCATATAAGGACCCTGCATTAACAAGAAAAATTTTAGATAAAAAAGAAATTAAAAGCCATAATGATGCAATGAAATTTGTAGTAGAAAAAATTAAGGATAATATAAATTATGAAGAAGTAAATATCCTAGTAGGACATGGATATGTTACTATGAAAAGAGAAGATGCAATAGAGTGTATTGAAAATAAATATGAAGTAGCAAATCTTGAAACATCAGAATCTGAAAGACCTCTATCAATAGGAGGGACAGATTTAATAGATGGTAAAATATTTGATGACTTTGATTATGTAGCTTTAGGTCATCTTCATGGAAGACAAAAAATTGGGAGAGAAGAAATGAAGTACTCAGGATCAATATTAAAGTATTCTTTCTCAGAAGTTAAACAAAAAAAAGGAGTATACATATTAGATATAAACAATAAAGGTGCAATAAATATAGATTTTAAATGTTTAAAGCCAGTAAGAGATTTAAGAGTTATAAAAGGGAATATAGAAGACTTAATAGAGGAAGCTAGAGAATTAGAAGAAGGAAAAGAAGATTATATACAAGCTATATTAACAGATGATGGAGAACTTATAAATCCAATGGAAAAGTTAAGAGCAGTTTATCCAAATACTATGTTAATAACAAGAGAGAGAAAAAGGGAAATTAGTGAAGATAAAACTTCAGCAAAAGGTGAATATAAGAGAAAAAGTAAGCTAGAGCTATTTAAAGAGTTTTATGAAGATTTAGGTAGTGGAGATTATACAGAAGAAAAAGAAGTGGTTTTAATGAATACTATAAATGAAGTTTTAAAAAGTGAGGTGAAATAATGAGACCTATAAAGTTAACCATAAGCGCCTTTGGACCATATGCAGATAAGCAAGTTATAGATTTTGAAGAATTAAATGGTAGAAACATATTTGTGATATCAGGAAAAACAGGAGCAGGTAAAACTACTATATTTGATGCTATAAGTTATGCTCTATACGGAGAGGCTAGTGGAGAGTCAAGAGAAACAGACTCTTTGAGAAGTCATTTTGCAGATGATGATGTAGAAACTTTTGTAGAATTAGAATTTGAATTAAAAGGTGAGCGATATATTGTAAACAGAGTTCCAAAGCAAAAAAAGAAAAAATCAAGGGGCGAAGGATTTACAGAAAAGAGTGCAGACGCAACACTTACATTGCCAGATGGAAAAGTTATAACTAAAGTTACCAATGTAACAAATAAATTGATTGAGATACTGGGTATAACTAGAGATCAGTTTAAACAAATTGTTATGCTTCCACAAGGTGAATTTAAAAAGTTATTATTAGCAGATTCATTAGAAAGAGAAGGTATTTTTAGAAAAATATTTAACACTTATGATTTTGAAAAAATACAGATAGATCTTAAAGAAAAAGCTATAAGTTTAAGCAAAAACAGAAACAAAAGTAAGGATGAAATGCAAACTAACTTAAAAAATATAAAAGGTGAGCATGATATATCTATTGGAGAATATGTAGATTTTCCTTTTGTTATAGAAAAATTAAAAGATTTTATATCAAATGATAGTGAAGCTTATAAAAATTTAAATGAAGATGATAAAGCTTTATATAATGAACTAGAACTTATAAATAAGGAAAAAGTAAAAATAGAAAACAATAACAATTTATTGAAAGAAAAAGAAAAAATAGATAATAGTTTATTAGAACTTATAAATAAAGAAAAAGAATTTGAAATAAAAAAAGAAACTATAAATAAATGTAAGAGTGCTAAAGACGTTAAATACATAGAAGATAAATTAATAGAAAATGAAAATATATTAGAACAAAGAAAAAAATCATATGAAGAAACTCTATTAAATATTGAAAGACTAAATAAAGAAGCTGATATAGCGAAATCAAATTTAAAAATAGCAGAAGCTAAAGAACCTGAAAGGGATGCTCTTAAATTAGAGATAAATAAGTTAGAGAGTATAAGACCTAAAATATCGGAATTTGATGAATTAAAAAATAGCTTAATTATTAAAACTGAGAGTATTGAGGAAATTAAAAGTAAAATAGAAGATAATAAAAAAGTTAATGAAAATTTAAAAAAACAAAAATTAGAAAATGAAAATAAATTAAAAGAAATAGCTACAGCAGAGACTCAAAAAGTAGAGATAGCAAATAAAATCTCTAATAAGGAAAAAATAATACAAGAGACTAGAGAGTTGTTTAAAATAATAGCAAGTTATGAAAAATCAAAACTTAGTCATAATAACTTAAAAATAGAATATGATTCATTTGAAAAAGTATATAAAAGTATAAAGAAAAATTATAATGATATGGATGAACTTTATAAAAAAGAACAAGCGGGCATACTTGCATATTCTTTAAAAGAAAACACACCCTGTCCTGTATGTGGATCTAAAAATCATCCAAATCCAGCAGTTATAAGTAAAAACTTAATAGTTCCGACTAAAGAGGAATTGAAAATAGCTAAAGAAAAATTAGAAGAAGCTGAAAAGGAAAATAATTTAAAGATAAATGAATTAACTAAATTAACTACTGACTGTAAAAATTATTTTGAGATTGTAAGTAATAGTTTATTAAAGTTTTCAAAAACTTTAAATATAGATGAAAACTATTCAGCTAAAACAGCTGAGATAGTTAAGTTAAAGGGTCTTGAATTAAAGGTTAATATTGATGATTTAAATAAAGAACTTATAAAAACAAATGAAAAATTATCTATGAAAAAAAATATAGATGAACAAAATATAACCATAGAAAACAGTTTAATAGAAGTTGAAAAAGAACTAAGTACATTAGAAAAAACTGAAAAGATACTACTACCGGAAATAGCTCAAATAAACACTAGAATAGAAGCGTATAAAAAAGAAATTCCTAATGATATTTTGGATATAAAAACTCTTGAAAATTTAATGAACATTAAATCTAAAGAGTTAGATGATAGTCAAAAAAAATTAATTAAGTTAAGAGAAGATAACGAAAATATTTCAAGACAATTAGAAGGTGAAACTTATAAATCTAACCAAATTAAAGATTCTATAGAAGAATTAAATACTAATGTAGAAAAGATAAAGTTAGAATTTAATACTTTATTAAAAAGCTTAGGATTCAATGATTTTAACAATTATGAGGAGTTTAAATCAAAGATTTATTTAATTGAAGATTTAGAAAAAGAAGTAGAAGATTATTATTTAAATTTAAATTTACTTAAATCTAAAAAAGAAGACATAGTTATTAAAACTAAAGATTTATCTTTTATTGATATAGATAGTATTGATGAAAAGCTAAAGAAACTTCAAGAAGAAAAGAAAGGTTTAGAGCTTAGACTTAGAGAACTTTACTCAGTATTAGAAAACAATAAATCTATACTTAAAAATGTAGAAAGTTTAAATGCTAAGTTTAAAGCTATAGAAGAAGAGTATAAGGTTGTAGGAGAATTAGCTGATTTGGCAAATGGTAAAAAATCTCCATATATATCTTTTGAAAGATACATATTAGCTTCATACTTTGAAGATATAATAGAAGCGGCAAATATAAGACTTGAAAAAATGACAGGTGATAGATTCTCCTTAATAAGAAAGAAAAGTAAGAGCAAAGGAGCGGGGCAAAAAGGTTTAGAACTAGAAATTTACGATAACTATACAGACAGCTCTAGAGATGTTAGCTCATTATCAGGAGGCGAAAGTTTCAAAGCATCTTTATCTTTGGCACTAGGACTTTCAGATGTAGTTCAATCAAATGCAGGAGGAGTATCCCTTGATACTATGTTTGTTGATGAAGGATTTGGAACATTAGATCCTCAATCACTAGATAACGCAATTGATAGTCTACTTGAACTTCAAAGAGGTGGAAGGTTAGTAGGTATAATATCACATGTTGAAGAATTAAAAGAAAGAATAGATGCTAAGTTAGAAGTAGTATCTACAGCAAAAGGAAGTAAAGCTGAATTTAATATATTGTAAAAGATTAAATAATTAAAAATCCAACTCTATTTTAGAGTTGGATTTTTTTGCTTTTAAGAAATTTATATTTTTAACTGTAACATAAATGTCACTTAACGATGATAAATTAACGCTAAGGTCAAAGGATTTAAGATTATAAAAACTAATGGAGGTGGGTTATGGTATTTTCAAATACGCTATTTCTTTACTTATTTCTTCCTATTAATCTTATTCTGTATTATGCAGTTAAGAGTAGAAAATGGAAAAATTTTATTTTGATTATTTTTTCTTTAGCATTTTATGCTTGGGGAGAACCAGTGTGGATATTTCTTTTAATATTTAGTTCTTTAGTAGATTACGGACATGGACTATTTATTGAAAAGTATAGAGGAACTAAGTTAGCTAAAATAGGTTTATTATCATCTATATGTATTAATTTAGGATTATTAATTACTTTTAAATATAGTGCATTTTTATATGAAAATTTAAATACTATATTTAATTTATCGTTAGAAATACCTAAATTTTCATTGCCTATAGGAATTTCTTTTTATACATTTCAAACTTTATCATACACAGTAGATGTATATAAGGGAGAGGTTAAAGCACAGAAAAATTTCTCGAAGTTCTTGATGTATGTATCCCTGTACCATCAATTAGTTGCAGGACCAATAGTTAGATATTCAGATGTAGAAGAAGAAATTGAAAGTAGAGTTACTACTGTAGAAAATTTTAGTAGTGGAATAAGTAGGTTTACTATAGGTCTTGCAAAGAAAGTATTAATTGCAAATGTAGCAGGACAGTTTGTAACTCAATATATGAATTCAGATTTATCTAGTATAACTGTTCTTGAAGCTTGGTTTGGAATTGCAATGTTTACTATACAAATATATTTTGATTTCTCTGGATACTCAGATATGGCGATAGGACTTGGGAAGATGTTTGGATTTACATACATGGAGAATTTCAACTATCCGTATATATCAAAATCTGCAACTGAATTTTGGAGAAGATGGCATATATCATTAGGGAGTTTCTTTAGAGACTATGTATATATACCATTAGGTGGAAATAGAAAAAACATGATATTTAATTTATTCGTTGTATGGTTTTTAACTGGTATATGGCATGGAGCTAGTTGGAACTTTATACTTTGGGGTCTTTATTTTGGCATATTAGTATATTTGGAAAAAAAGATTTTATTTAGAGTTTTAAACAAAATACCAAAAATATTTTCACATATATATCTGATTGTTGCACTTTTAGTTGGATGGACTTTATTTTACTTTACAGATGTAAATAGAGCTTTTGAATATATAAAGATATTATTTGGATTTACAAATAATGAGTTTACAAATAATGAGCTAAAGTTAGTTTTTACAAACAATATATATT
>NZ_JAWDJM010000011.1:0-12374 GCF_032465715.1 Paraclostridium sp. MRS3W1
AATCAAAGGTTACGTCTGGATGAGTTCCAAGTGGTATCAAATTTGAAGTTATCCTATAAAAATGTATTTGATTTTCTATATTATAATTTAATATTTTTTCTAAGTCATATATATTTGATCTAGTTACTTCCTTTAGCTTATTTAGCTTGTCTGCCTCTGTATTGATCTTAGAGTATCTAGAGTATGTTACAGTGCTTGAAGAGGTCACTTTGGGCAAATTCAAAGCTATAGCTACATATCCAAGTCTAACTTTCATATAATTGCTCCTTTAATCTGTATAATATAAAATTAGTTTTTTCTTTATATTATATAATATTCTACAAATTAATAAAAATATTAAATAAAAAAGTGAACTCTAATATTAGAGTTCACTTTTTATTATAATAAGTATTTATTTACTATAGTATTTAATTCGTCTTCATTTTTTTCTATAAATTCATAAAATTCTAAGTTAGATTTAGCTATAGCTTCTGATATATCGAATAATAAGTTTGGAACTTCTCTTCTTAATACATCTCCGTATATTTTTCCTAATCTAGTTTCCTCAAAAGTAGCACATCCACCTATATGAAGTTCATAAGCATCTTCTGTCTTATCTCCAACTCTTTTCTTTTTACCAGCAAAACCAATAGGTGCAACTTGGTGAGTTGAACAAGAGTTAGGACATCCTGATATATGAATTCTTGGTAAAGTGTCACTATTATAATTTTTTTCTTCTAAAGTTTTGATTATTTCCTCTAAAGTTTCTTGACTTTCAGCTATACCCATTTGGCAAATAGGAACACCTATACAAGCTGTACTTTGTTGTATTTTATATTTACCTGTTATATCCTTAGTTAAATCTAAAACTTTTTTAGCTTCTTCTCCATTTAGATTTCTTATATAAAGACCTTCACTCATAGCTAATCTTATTTCAATATCATCCATATCATTTACGGTCTCTATTATTTTGTCTAAGTCAGAAACTTTTAATTGACCATTTACAGGGTGTACATAAACAGCGTATAATCCCTCTTGTCTTTGAGAAACTAAACGATCATCTTTGACATCTATAGAAATTCCTTTTTTATCATATACTTTTTGAGTTACATTTAAATCTAAATTACATTTTTCTTTTGCTTCTTTTAAATGTTTTTTATAGCATTCTAATAAAGCATCTTTACCCATTTCCATAAGCATGTATCTTGTACGAGCTTTGTTTTTGTTTTCATAATTACCTTTTTCTATAAATAAATTAGTCATAGCCTCTACATGATATAATACATCCTTTGGCTCTACTAACTCATCGTATTCACAACCTTTGATAGGATTTTTACCCATTCCTCCAGCTATGTATACTTTGAAGTATTCTTTTCCATCTTTTTTAACTGCCATAAATCCTAAATCATTTATTGTAGCTTTTGATTCATCTTTAGGTGAACTTGAAAAAGATACTTTTAATTTTCTAGGTAGTTTATAAGTAGTTATTTTACTCATAAAATGCTCATTAACTTTTGTTGCATAAGGTGTTACATCAAAGATATCTTCTGGATCTACTCCTGATAAAGGTGATATAGCAACATTTCTTGGGAAGTTACCTCCACCACCTCTTGTATACATATCTTTATGTATACCTTCTTCCATGATATCACAAACTTCGTCTATTGTTAGTCCATGAAGTTGTATTGCTTGACGAGTTGTAAGATGTAATTGTTCTAAATTATATTTATGAGCAAAATATTGCACTAATTTTAATTGTTCAAGATTTAATATACCTGAAGCCACTCTAAGTCTTATCATAAAGTGTTCTCCATCACGGTGCGCATAAACACCCATTCCACCAGATGCATGTTTAAAGTCCATTTTTGACATTTCTTTATTTAAGAAATTGTGTCCCTTTGCTCTGAATTCTGGTATTTCATCTAATAATATTTGTTTATAACTTTCCATATTTGACTCCTTTATAATGACTTTTTATCGCCTTTTATTTAATATATTTATTTTACGACATTTTTCCTTAAATTAGAAATTGATTCTTCCTATTATAATCATTAATATTTTCAATGGTTTATAAATTTATACAATAATTAAGAAAATAAAATTTTCTGTAAATTAAAAAAAGAGACACAATATAAGATGTCTCTTTTAAATTTATTTTTTATAAACTCCCCAAAAGATTTTTATTGTCTCATTGGTTGGTGGTTTTGTGAAACTAGATACAATAATAAATGACACTAATGAAATTATAAGAGGTAAAACTATAGTGTGCATACCTAATGGCCTTACCCATATATAGCTAAACAAAATATAACTTCCTATACCTGTTATTATAGATGCTAATGCTCCACTTGCATTTGCCTTTTTCCAATATAACCCCAGTATAATAGGCCATAAAAATGTAGCTATTATTCCTGCATTTGCATATAAATTTAGCCATACTATCAAATCTGGAGGATTTATTGCTACTATGTAAATTATTATACCTAATGTAGATGTTACTAATAAACTTATAGTTCCAGTTTTTTTAGCATCTTTTTTTATTTTAGGGTTTATGTAATTAGTATATATATCATTAACTATAGCTCCTGATGCTACTAATAATTGTGAATCAACAGTAGACATTATAGATGCTAATGGACCTGCTAGTAAAATTCCCGCAATTACTGGCGGAAATAATTGAGTTGTTATAGTAGGAATGACTAAATCTCCAGACTCAATACCCACTACAAGAGTACTTGAAAATGCACCAACTAAATGCATACCTAATAATAAAATCATAGATACAATTGTTCCATACTTGATTCCATCATGTAAACTCTTTGTATCTTTATAACTCATAGCTCTTTGAGATACTGAAGGAATTCCTACTACTGCAAAACCAACAAGTATCCAAAATGATGTTACCCATGCTATACTCATATTCCCAGGAGTGACTCCAAATGGAGTTATAAGTCCTTCATTTACACTTTGCATATTACTTACTATATTAGATATTCCCCCTCCTGCTATAACAGTTCCTACAAATATAGCTATAGTGGCTACTGTCATTATAACACCTTGAATTGTATCAGAAATAGTTACCGCTCTAAATCCTCCTACTACAGTATGTACTATAACCGTTAATCCAAAAGCTGTAAGTGCAACTTTGTAATCTAATCCAACTGCACCTTGCAAAAGTCTAGCTGCTCCAACCCACTGAGCTGCCATTGCCGCTATAAAAAATACTACTATAGATAAAGATGTAAGTATTACTACCGCATCAGATTTATATCTTGCTCTTAAAAAATCAGTGATTGTCACTGCATTTATTTTCCTAGCTATTATAGCAAACTTTTTTCCAAGTACTGCTAATGTAAAATATCCAGTTGGCATTTGAGCCATAGATAAAAATACCCATCCTAATCCTTGGGTATACGCTGTTCCTGGTCCTCCTATAAAGCTTCCAGCACTCAAATATGTTGTAACTAGTGTCATAGCTAGAACAAAACCTCCTAAGTCCCGTCCTCCTGTCATGTATTCATCCATGAATCCTTTTTCGCCATTGTGTTTATTTTTAGCTCTATTTACAAATTTCATAGAATAAAACCCTACTATAAATATAACTATAAAATATATAAGAATAGGCAATAATACTTGAAAATTTATGTGTTTCATTACTTATATTCCTTTCTATACTCTTCTATATCTTCTTCACTTAATGCATCTAAAGGCATGTTTCTAAAAAATTTATTTATCATAATTACAGTTAAAGCTGAAAATAATATTCCTCCAGCTATACAACTCATAAAGAACCAAGTTGGAAACCCAAATATATATGTATATTCCTTAACCTGCTTAGATCCTAATCCATATCCAAATCCAAACCACCATACTAAGTTTACAACACCTAATGCTAGACCCATTAAAGCTTCTTTATTACATTGTTTATATCTAGGGTCCTCTTCAAAATCAAATTTTTCATTGTTTTCATTCATTTAAAAATAATCTCCTTGTTATTGTTATTTAATTAATATATCCCAAATAAACCTTTATTATTGTTATATATTTTTTAGTATACAATATACATAAAAATATACAGTATAAAAGGAAATATGTCTATAAAATATATAGCAATAAATAAACTTATAACAAAAAATAATAAAAAAAGCTTACAAACATTAAGTTTGCAAGCTTTTTTATTACTTTTTAGCAAGTAGCTCCTCCAACTATATGAAGTTCTGCTTCTAATATCTCTTCTTTTCTATCTAATATCTCATCTGATAAAACTTGCGCCTCCATATTCTCAACGCCAATTCTATCAATCATATTTCCGAAACGTTCTCCTGTTTTTCCTTGTTCTCTGTATATAAGTATTGATTTTTCTAGTATAGCCATCATTTCATTTTCAGTATAAACTCCAGTTATTGGAGTACCAGGTCTTGAAGTTTTACCCCATTTACCACCTAGGTATATTTTTAATCCTTTTTTACCTTCTTCTATTGCATCGAAATGACATTTACCTATACATAATCCACAGTTATTACATTTGTCTCTATCTATAAATGCTTTACCATCTACTATAGATATAGCTCCTACCTTACAAGTTTCTTTAGGCATACACTTTTTACATCCTGAACACATATCTTCATCAAACTCTGGTACAAATTGTCCCACTACCCCAAAATCATTTAAACTTGGTTTTACACAATTGTTTGGACAGCCTCCAACTCCAATTTTAAACTTATGTGGCAATTTAACATCATACCATTTTTCATAAAATTCTTTATGAAGAGTTGTACCTATCCCTTGAGTATCACAAAGTCCAAATGTACATACACTTCCTTTACATGGAACTATAGGTCTAACTCTTGAACCAGTTCCTCCAGATACTAAATTATCTTTTTTCAAATATTCCTTAGTAGCTTCTATATTCTCATATTTTATACCAGGTATTTCTAATGTTAGTCTTGAAGTTAATGAAATATCTCCATTTCCATACTTCTTAGCTATTTCAGCTACATTTATTAATTGTTCTGCTGTTATAGCTCCATTTTCAGTTATAACTCTACATGAAAAATGCTGACCATCATTGTTTGATAAAAAACCTTCGCCCTTAACTTTTTTTCTCATTTCCTCTGTTAATTTCATATTAATTTACCCCCAATTCAACATTTAATTCCTTATTTAAAGCTAATCCACCTTCTAATACCTTTACATCTTTGTATCCAAAGTGTTTCATTCTGTTGTATGCTAAATAAGCTCTTTTTCCCCTAGCACATACTAAAAGTATTTTATCATCTAATTCAAATCCATCTATCTTACCATTAAGTTGTGCTAAATCTATATATGTAACTCCTTCTAATTGAGGTGCTTTATTTACATCTGCTAGCTTATAACTTTCTTGATTATTCAAAAACTCTTCATATCTAAGAGTTTTTACATCTCCATCTATTTTATTTAAAAGTACATTAGCTGCATGTCCTACTGGATGAATAGCAGTAGAAAATGGAGGTGCATATGCTAAATCTAAATTTTGTAAATCATTTATAGTTGCATTAAATGTTATAGCCGTTGAAATTACATCTATATGCTTATCTACATTTCCTTCCCCAAAAACTTGTGCTCCTAATACCTTTTTATTATCTTTATCTGATATAAGTTTTATAATTATCATTTTAGAATCTGGATAATAGTGTGCCTTATCATCTATTGGAACTAAAACGCTTTCAACGTTATACCCTAAATTTAACGCCTCTTTTTCTGTTAGTCCCGTTCTTGCTGCATTTAAATTTAGTAACTTTACTATACCCGTTCCTAAAACACCATTAAATTCTGTTTTTTTGCCAGCTAAAGTTTTAGCTAAACATCTTCCTTCTTTGTTTGCAGATGACCCCATAGGAGACCATGCAGGCATTCCACTTAATATATTCTTTACTGTTACACAATCTCCAACTGCATATATATTTTCATCATTTGTTTGCATGTATTCGTTAACTTTTATAGTTTTATTGGCCTCTAGCTCTAATCCACAAGTTTCAGCTATATTGCTGTTAGCTCTTATACCTACAGACATTACAATCATATCTGCTTTCATAGCCCTTTTATCTGTTCTTACTTTACTTACCTTTTCATCTCCTTCTATAGAAGTTAATCTTTCCCCTGTTAAAACCATTATTCCATTTTCTATAAGTTCATTTTCAACATATGAACTTACCTCATCATCAAACCCTGGCATTATGTGGTCCATAGCTTCAACTAATGTTGTTTTAACACCCATTTCATGCAGATTTTCAGCTACTTCAAGTCCTATAAATCCGCCTCCTACAACTACTGCTCTTTTTACATTATTTGTTTCTACTACCTCTCTAACAGCAATTGCATCATCTGGTGTTCTCATATAATAAACACCTTCTAAGTCTATTCCTTCAATCGGAGGCTTAATAGGATCCGCTCCTGTTGCTATAACTAACTTGTCATAATTAAAGATTATTTCTTCTTTATTTTGAATATCAAAAGCTTTTACAATCTTTTTATCTCTATCTATCTCCAATGCCTCTACACTAGTTTTAACTTCTACTTGAGTTAACTCCGAAAAACTTTTAGGCGTATTTACAATTAAATCTGATTTATCTTCTATAACTCCACCAACATAATATGGAAGTCCGCAACCTGCATAAGATATATTTTCCCCTTTGGTAATTAAAGTTACATTAAAATCTCTATTTTCTCTCTTTAGTTTAGCTGCAGTTTTTGTTCCTGCTGCTACCCCCCCAATAACTAACACATTCATGTATATCCCTCCAAGTTTATATTAATTATTATTTTAACAAGTTATTCTTACTTAAAGTGTAGCAACCAAGTATTATAATGTAAAATTATAAAAAATTATTGATTTATAAATTTAACTTATAGTACACTTTTTATATAAACTGTGTATTGGGGGATACCATGATAGATTTTAGATTAAAAACATTTATAGATTTATGCGAGACTAAAAGTTATACAAAAACTGCAAAAAGACTTTGTATTACTCAACCTGCTGTCAGCCAGCATATAAAGTATATAGAATCACAATACAATATTAAATTATTTAACTATATAGGCAAAACATTAATACTAACTAAAGTTGGACAAGAATTCTTAGATTCTATTTTAAAACTAAGAACTATGTCTTTATCTATTCAAAATAACTTAAAAAAATCTAATTATTCAGCTAAACCTTTATCATTTGGAGCAACTAGAAGTATTGGAGAATTTGTAATGCCAAATGTTATAAAAAATTATTTATCTCAAAATTCTTATTCAAATTTATCAATGATTGTAGATAATACGAAAAATCTTTTAGATATGTTAAAAAGAGGTTTATTAGAGTTTTGTTTCATTGAGGGACATTTTAACAAAGCTGATTATGAAACCTACTTAATGAGCTACGAAGATTTTGTTTTTGTATCCTCTCCTAAAAATCCTATCTGTAATAAATCTAATCTTAAAGTTGAAGATTTATTTTCAGAAAATCTAATAATAAGAGAACAGGGTTCTGGAAGTAGAGATATTTTTGAAATGTGGCTATTTGAAAGAAACTATACAACTAAAAATTTTTCAAAATTATTACAAATCGGGAATATAAACATAATAAAAGAATTAGTTAAAGATAACTACGGAATATCTATAATTTACAAAGTTGCTGTACTTGAAGAAATAAAAAATAAAGAATTAGTTGTTTTAGATGTGGATTCAATGAATTTATCTCATGAGTTTAATTTTATATTTTTAAAAGAGTCTATATATGCTGATGAATACATAGAATTTTACAATAAAATTAATTAATATAAAATATTTAGTTACAAAAGGAAAAAAACTATGATTTTAGGTGGAGTAACATGGCTATCAGTTGATATAATTTCTATGGCTTATGTACTTTTTTAAGGGCTATATTAAAAAATTAATATAGCCCTTTTTTTACTTTCTAAAGTTAACTTTTTTTACATTATCTTTATTGCTCTTATTTATATTTTTAGATAAAGTTCCTTCTTTTAATCCAAGTAACTCTTCTACGTCTTTTGGATATATACTAAGCCCATAATTTATTAGGTTGTTCATAAACAGACCTTCATTCATAATCTTACCTTCTATTAGCATATCAAATGATTTTTTTAAAAGAATTGGATGCGAAGACTTTATATTACTATCTAATGGCTCTTTCTTACTCCATCCATTTTTATCCATTTCGTTCATTAAGTACATATACTTTTTATAACTTATTTTTCCTAATTGGTAACCTCTAAGAATCATAGCCCATATAGGAACTATCCATTTACTTTTTAATTCTATAAAATCTTCTAACTCTTGAGTTCCTTCTAGATCATTTAAAAATGAGTCTTTAGGCATTAAAAATGCACAAGCAAACTCATCTTTCGAGAATTTCTTAGATTGTATATTTGCTTCATTAGCTACTATATAAGCTAGTTCATATGCTAAATCATAATTTCTTATAGAAGCTGATTTTTTATCATTTCCTAGAGCTATAAAATATCTGCTTTCTTTATCTATACTTTGTTTCTGGCTAAATGCAAGAGCACCTTTTTTATCTATGTTAGTGGCAGATATAAAAATTCCATTTATCTCAAGCAAGTTAACCATATTACCTATAGGTCCATTGTCCAAGTTGAAATATCCTCTTGTTTTTTCAGCTAGTACTTCTATGTCATCGTTTCTATTTAAATTATTTGGTAAATTCATTTCTGGGAACTTTATATATCCTTGTATAAAATTAAGCACCCTGTGAGTCATAACTAGTTTTTCTTTTAATGCTATATCTTCTACTCTAGGTAAAGTTGACTCCGTTCTAATATGTGTATTTTCAACTACTACGTTAACTTTATCTTTTTCACTAAAGTAATCCTTTGGAAAACTTAAAGCATTAGCTAATTTCATTTCATTTTCTAATGTTGGTTTATACTTGTCAGCTTCAAAAGCTAATATATCCTTTTTATTGATTTTAGTTTCGCTAGCCACCATATCTACTGTTTTAGCTCTATACGTCCTAGCATTTTTTAATTTTTTTCCATTAAATATATTTTTACTCATGTCATTTTTACCTTTCTTAAATTATGTCAATAAATCTAAAATTTCATCATTTGATAAATTTTTAAAAGTGTTTGAATCAGATAATTCATTTCCTATTATATCATCTATCATTTTAAGTTTATCATCTTGAAGTTTTATAATTTTTTCTTCTATAGTTCCTTTAGCTATCAACTTTATAACTTCAACAACCTGTTTTTGCCCTAACCTGTGAGCTCTATCACTAGCTTGATTTTCAACAGATACATTCCACCATGGATCAAAGTGAATTACTTTATTTGCAGAAGTTAGATTTAATCCAGTTCCTCCTGCTTTTAGTGAAATTAAAAATACTTTTTTATTATTATTTTCATTAAAGTCATTCACAAGTTCAATTCTATCTTTAGCTTTAGTTTGTCCATCTAAATAATTATATTCTATATTTTCTTTATCTAATATATATGCTAAATTTTTAAGCACACTTGTAAATTGAGAGAACACCAAAATTTTGTCATTATTTGATATACTATCTTTTACTATTTCTACACATGCGTTTATTTTTGAACTTTTTCCTTTATAATCACTAACTATCAAACTTGGGTCCAAACATAGTTGTCTTAACTTCGTCAAATATGCTAAAACAGTTATTTTATCATTACTTTCATATTTATCTTGTAACTTTCTTTGAATTTCATCAACATATGTTTTGTATATTTTACGTTGTTCTTTTCCTAATTCAACTAAAAATTTTGTTTCTATTTTGTCTGGCAATTCTGTAATTACTTGTTTTTTAGTCCTTCTTAAAATAAACGGTTTTATAAGTTTCTTTAATCTAATTAAATTACTTTCATCTTTTATAAAAATAGAACTAAATTTATTTAAATTATATAAATAACCAGGCATTATAAAATCAAATATAGACCACAGTTCTGCTAAGTTATTTTCAACAGGTGTTCCTGTAAGGGCAAACTTACATTTAGCTTTTATATTTTTAACAGCATCGGTTGTTATAGATGTTGGGTTTTTAATATTTTGTGCTTCATCTATAATCAAGCAGTCAAAATTAATATCTTCATACTTATCATTATCATTTCTTAAGGAACCGTATGTAGTTAATAAAACATCAAAACTTTCAATATTATTTATTGTACTTTCTCTTTCTTTTTTATTTCCATGAACTATGCCTATTCTTAAGCTTGGAGCAAATTTTTCAAACTCACTTTTCCAGTTATGTATAAGAGATGTTGGAGTAATCACCATGCTTTTAGCTTCTTTTTGAGACAATAAAAAAGTTATTGTTTGTATTGTTTTTCCAAGCCCCATTTCATCAGCTAAAACGCCTCCAAATCCGCAAGATTTTAAGCTTTTAAACCACTTGAAACCTTCAACTTGATAGTCTCTTAAATCAGCATTTAAACTTTTCGGCACTTCATAATTTTCATCTTTTATATTATTAAATTTATCTACTGTATTTTTTGTATTTTCAATACCTTCTATATAGGGTATTTTCTTTTCTATTAAAAGATTATTTATATACATTGCTTTACTTTTGTGTACATTCATCTCTTTAATGCTATTAGTAAATCCTAAGCTTTCCATAAGCTTAAATAACTCTTTTGTTTGATCATCTTCTAAATTTATAAAATTTCCATTTTTAAGTTTATAAAATCGTTTATTTGCCTTAAAAGATTTTAAAATTTCCTTATATTCTCTTTCATCTACATCTTCTATTTTAAACTTAAATTCAAGATAGTGGTTTATCTCCTCTCCTAAACCTACTTTTATATTGGAGGAGTTATAGACCTTCTTTTCTTTAAATTTATCTGAATAGTATACTTGTCCAATATTTTTTAACCTATTAATTTCTGTAGTTAAAAAATCATATAGATGAGAGTCTGTGCCTCTAAACACATATTTATCTTTTTCTCTTTCAAAATAATTTGTGTAGAGCCTATATACAGCTTCTTCTTCTTTCTCAATATCTCTTATAACAAATTTGCCATCTTTTTCACCTTCATAGTGCATTTTTACATCACAGATAATTCTTGAGTCGTCTAAGTCGAAGTAATAATTTACTATTAAGTCTTTAGTTATATTGTTTATAATACTTTCATCCATATTCAAATTATTAGATATTTCTTTTAACTTAGGGATTAAATTAGTTAAACATTCGCTAATTTCATCGTCCTCAAACTCTATGGATTTATTCTCATTTAATAATTCATATAATTTTTTATAGTATATTCCATTAGCCCCTGAAATTAAATATATATTGCCTTCATAAAAGACTACATCTCCTTTTTTTGATAAAGGAACAGGTAAATTATCATTATTAAGTATAACTATTTTATCTTCTACCTTTTTGATTTCTACATCAATTGGCACATATCCATTTATTATCTGAGGATTATATGTTTTTCTATTATAGTTAAACGTAAATTCTTTATATTTAAGCTTTTCCATTAACCTTTTTAGTAAACTAGGATTTAATATCATGTATCTATTTTTTCTTGAGTTTATATTATCTACTAAACTTAGTCCATAGTCTTCTATAAACTGTGCTAATTCTTCATCATCTTCAAAGTAACTACTCTTGGGATCATATATAAAATCTTTTCCATACATTATTGGATTTCCATCTACCCTTGAAGTCGCAAATTGTTTAAAATCTTTTAGAGTGTACATTTTGTCATTACCTATCTTAAATTCAACCTCTAAAGTTTGATTTAAATAACTAGTTATATCTACTTCCAAATTTACTTTCTCTTTTGGAATTACTTTAAAATAGTTCAGTAAATCTTTATTTATAAATCTTGTATTTACTTTCGGTCTAGTTTGTTCTTTTATATCCATAGTCTTTAATTTTAAATTGTTTACTATATTAGATTTCAAATTGTCAATTTCCTTTAATGTTATACATGCTATATGCTTACATATAAAGTGATTGTTAAGAGTTGTATTTTGATTAAAATCCTCGCATGTGCATCCGCTGCTTATAATTTTTTTATCATTTAAGTCTATTATTAAAAAGCTATTATAAATTTCTCTTTGGTATTTTGATGCTACTGTACCGTATAAACTTATTTTATCTTCCTCTTTCGAAAAAAAGCTTTCTTCTATATATCCTTGTTTATAATAGTCTCTAGATCTATCTAGTCTATATCTGTCTATATTTTGTAGTAAAACTTCATTTACTATTTTAAAATCCATTTACTCACCTAATTTCTTTTAAGTCATAACCTTTATTATATATTTTTTAGTAAAAATAATAAAGACTGTAGTTTATTTTTTTAACTACAGTCTTTATATTAATTGTTTTTATATTCAAAACATTCTATTATGATATTTCTAAC
>NZ_JAWDJM010000012.1:0-846 GCF_032465715.1 Paraclostridium sp. MRS3W1
TAATTCTTTAAAAAAGAATTTTTATAATTAACCTACTGTTTAATTTTCAAAGTTCTTAAATATGTTTAAGTATATTTCTTAGATGGTAGCGGTAACAGGAGTCGAACCTGTGACCTTTCGGGTATGAACCGAACGCTCTAGCCAACTAAGCTATACCGCCACATATTTTGGTGCCCAGAGGCGGAATCGAACCACCGACACGGGGATTTTCAGTCCCCTGCTCTACCGACTGAGCTATCTGGGCATTTCTGGTGGGCCTAGCTGGACTCGAACCAGCGACCTCACGCTTATCAGGCGTGCGCTCTAACCACCTGAGCTATAGGCCCCCAATTGGTCGAGGTGGAGGGACTCGAACCCCCGGCCCCATGGTCCCAAACCACGTGCGCTACCAAACTGCGCTACACCTCGATATAATCTTATTTATATAATTGTTTTAGTGGCAGGGGTGGAGGGACTCGAACCCCCGGCGCACGGTTTTGGAGACCGACGCTCTACCAACTGAGCTACACCCCTATGCATTTTTTTGGTGGACCTTCAGGGACTCGAACCCCGGACCTACCGGTTATGAGCCGGGCGCTCTAACCAACTGAGCTAAAGGTCCACTTTATTGGTCGAGGTGGAGGGACTCGAACCCCCGGCCCCATGGTCCCAAACCACGTGCGCTACCAAACTGCGCTACACCTCGACAATTACTGGCGGAGAAGGAGGGATTCGAACCCTCGCACCGGTTAACCCAGCCTAATCCCTTAGCAGGGGATCCTCTTGAGCCACTTGAGTACTTCTCCATATTAATTTGGCGGAGAGGGTGGGATTCGAACCCACGGCCCCTTTCGGAGTCACTGGTTT
>NZ_JAWDJM010000013.1:0-6288 GCF_032465715.1 Paraclostridium sp. MRS3W1
CTATTTTAGGAGATCTATTTTTTGATCTTTCGAATAAATTCAATATATTATCGAGTTCGAATTTTAATTTATCTAAGTCCATTTTATCTATATTGTAATTTAAAAAAAGTTCTTCTATGTCAAAACTTATTGTATTTAGCTCATCTGTAATCTTTAAAAATAGATCAAAATTATTACTTTTTTTAGCATTCATGAATTTTTTTATATCTTTTTCTATAAAAGAAACTATTTCATACTCTTTATCAAAGATACCTTCTGGAATAGGGTAAGGTTTTATTCTTTGAAGATAGTATTTATTTTTAGAATTTATATTGTATGTGTATGAAACTTTTAAATTATCATCAATTTCAAATTCTATAAAATATAATATTCCATGAATTTTTTTTATATCTGTTGCACCTATATATCTAAGTCGAGCTTCTATAGTGTCTCCATAAGCATTATCCAAAATATTCATTAGTATTCCTCCTAAAATTTATTTAAAATCGGATTAGTAAATAAATAGTTGAGATTAGTATTGAAAAAATCATAAGTGGAAATCCTATTTTAAAATAGTCTTTAAAACTTATAGGGTATCCATTTTTCTGACCTACATTAGCAAGAACTATATTAGCAGAAGCTCCTATTAATGTACCATTACCACCTAGGCAAGCTCCTAGAGAAGTTGCCCACCATATTGGCATTACATCTATACCCTGGCCTTGCATAGTTAGTATAAGTGGAATCAAAGTAGCTACAAAAGGTATATTATCTAAGAATGATGAAATTATAGCTGACAACCAAAGTATAACTAGCATTGTAAGAACTAAATGACCACTTGTTGCACTTATTAAATATTGAGCAATGTTATTTATTATTCCAACCTCAACAAGTCCTCCAACTATTACAAATAATCCTCCGAAAAATGCTATAGTTGACCACTCAATACTGGAAAGGATTTCATCAACATCTTGTTTGCCTATAAACATCATTATAGTAGCTCCTGTTAAGGCGACTATACTGGATTCAAGGTTTAAAACATTGTGTAGAATAAATCCAAGTAAAATAAATATAATCATAATAATACTCTTTATAAGCAGTGGCTTATCTTTAATTGCTTTTTTTTCATCTAAATTTAAAATTTTTTCTTTTGCTTTATCATCTACAAAAAGTTGCTTTTTAAACATAAATTTAAAACACAAGATAGTTAGAAACAAAATGATTAGAACTATAGGACCTAAGTTTATTATAAAGTCTGCAAAACTTAGATTTGCTGCACTACCTATCATTATATTAGGTGGATCTCCTATTAGGGTTGCAGTACCTCCTATATTAGATGCTAGAATTTGAGTTACTAAAAATGGAGTTGGATTTATATTTAGAATTTGAGTTATAACTATAGTCATTGGCCCTATCAATAAAACGGTGGTAACATTATCTAAAACAGCTGATAAAACAGCGGTTAATATTACAAAACATAGCATAATTTTCCAAGGATCTCCCTTTGATTTTTTAGCTGAAAATATAGCTATGTATTCAAACACACCTGAATTTTTGACAACAGAAACAAATAGCATCATGCCTATTAAAACCCCAATTGTATTAAAATCGATATGATGCAGGCCTTGCTCAACTGACAATATGTTAAATATAATCATAAGTAAAGCTCCGGCCATAGCTGCAATAGCTCTATTTACTTTTTCTGAAATAATAGCTAGCATAACCACTAAAAATATGATGATAGCTATTACTTGTTTAATAAGCACTAATATCGCCCCCTTATAATAATAAAGATATTAAAACCTATAAGTAGAGTATAGTTGAAAAAACTTAAATGTGTTAAAAAAAATGAAAGTTCTTTTTTTATAAAGAAAAACAATATTTTTGTTAATTATTATTAACATTAAGTATAAAAAATTAAATACATATTAAAAAAGTTAAGCAGAAATTTCATGTGAAAAATTTAAAAAATTAGTTGCGATATTAATTAAATATATATAAAATAAGTAGTGTAGACAAGCGGATGTGGCGGAATTGGCAGACGCACCAGACTTAGGATCTGGCGCCATTGGCGTGGGGGTTCGACTCCCTTCATCCGCACCAATAAATAAAAAACGAGTATTTGAATTATAAATAATTCGAATACTCGTTTTTTATTTATTTAAAGTTGATTTTGAAATAATATTACATAAAATTAAAGTTTAAATAAAATAAAATTGTTGACAATTATAAATTAGGTATGTAAAATTACATATAAATAAATTGAATACGAATTGTAGAGGTCGCGATAATAATCAGTACCAATAATGAGTTAAGCAACGAAGAGTTATTGGGAAAGGGATTGTTGCCGAAGGATTTAGCTGATGCTTTAAGGCTATATACCTGGGGATGTATATAATATATGCATAACTGTCACAATATTAAATTGTGTTGAGCTACATTTAAGGAATAGATGCTATATATTTCTAGCTAAATTTTAATCCCCCTTAAGTGAAACTTAAGGGGGATTTTTGTTTATAAAAAATGATTAATACAAAATAGGAGGACTTAAGATATGAAATTACAAGGTACTATGTCAGTAAAAGGAAATGAATTATATATAGGTGGAGTTGGATGTAAAGAACTTAGAGAAACGTATAAAACACCACTTTATGTATTTGATGAGGAATTAGTTAGAAACAATTGTAAAGAATATATAAAACATTTCAAGGTCAATGAAAATAAAAACAGAGTTGCATATGCAGGTAAAGCATTTTTACCAATGTATATGTGTAAATTAATATCTGAAGAAGGCTTATATCTTGACGTAGTATCAGGTGGTGAACTTTTCACAGCACATAAATCAGGTTTTCCTATGGAAAAAGTATTATTTCATGGAAATAATAAAACAATAGATGAAATTGAAATGGGAGTAGATCTTGGAGTTGGGAGATTTGTAGTAGATAATTACTATGAATTAGAGTTATTGCAGAACATTTGTGAGCAAAAAGGTAAAATTCAATCTATATATTTTAGAATAACACCAGGAATAGAAGCACATACTCACGATTATATAAAAACAGGACAAATTGATTCAAAATTTGGATTTGCATTATCAAATGGAGATTTACAAGATGCATTAGAAAGTATTAAAAAATATGAAAATATAAACCTAGTAGGATTACATGCTCATATAGGATCTCAAATTTTTGACGTAGAGCCATACTTAGATGAAGTTGAAATAATGATGAACCTAGTAAAAGAAATAAAACAACAACATAACATAAACATAGAGGAAGTTGACTTAGGAGGAGGTGTAGGTGTTTATTATACAGAGAATGATGAACCTAAAACAATAAAAGAGTTTTGCAGCTCGATAATAGAAAAAGTTGAGGATGTATGTAAAGATATAAATATAGATGTTCCGATATTAATAATAGAGCCGGGAAGATCAATAGTTGCAAATGGAGGCAGCACAATATACACAGTTGGATCTATAAAGGACATAAAAGATGTAAGAACGTACGTAAGTGTTGATGGTGGAATGACAGACAATATAAGACCATCATTATATCAGGCAGGTTATGAATGTTCAATTGCCAATAAAATGGGTATAGAAAAAAATAATAAAGTTACAATAGCTGGTAAATGTTGCGAAAGTGGTGATATACTAATAACAGATGTTGATGTTATGGATATAGAAAGTGGAGATATATTAATAATGTCATCAACTGGAGCGTATGGATATTCAATGTCATCAAACTACAATAAAATAATAAAGCCTGCAGTAGTATCTGTTAAAGATGGCAAAAGTAAATTAATATGCAAAAGAGAAAGCTTTGAAGATCTTTTAAGATTAGAAATCGCTGACTAAAGGTAAAAAATTAAATAAGACACAAAGGAGAAAATAATGAAGTCATTTTGGAAGAATTACAAATCATCAATAATCTTAATTTTAGCAATTATATTAGGGGGAATCGTCGGAGCTATAATGGGCGCTAAGGCAGCCATATTTAAGCCAGTAGGAGACTTGTTTTTAAATTTATTATTCATGACATTAGTACCATTAGTATTTTTTAGTGTAACTTCAGCAATTTCTAATATGGGAGAAATGAAAAGATTAGGTAAAATATTAAA
Source organism: Paraclostridium sp. MRS3W1 (assembly GCF_032465715.1). Taxonomy (NCBI): domain Bacteria; kingdom Bacillati; phylum Bacillota; class Clostridia; order Peptostreptococcales; family Peptostreptococcaceae; genus Paraclostridium; species Paraclostridium sp. MRS3W1. The sequence goes on from NZ_JAWDJM010000013.1 coordinate 4,096, forward strand.
AAATATAGTTTTAGTGTTTGCAATGACTGCCATAATATCATCTATTATAGGTATAATTGGAGTTATAATTATGAATCCAACAAAAGGATTAAATCCGGATATGTTTGCAAATTTAATGCAAAGTTCGGTAGAAAAAGTAGATACAGAAAAAGTTGGATTATTACAACAACTTGTAAATACAGTTACAGTAAGTGATTTTAAGGATTTATTATCAAAAGCAAATATGTTACAACTTATTATATTCTCAATTTTAGTAGGTATAGCAACAGCTATGGCAGGAGAGATTGCAAAACCTATAGCTACTTTCACTCAAGCAGGTGCTGCAGTTATGATGAAATTAGTAAACTTAATAATGAAGTTAGCACCTATAGGATTAGGATGTTATTTTGCAAGTGTAATAGGAGAATTAGGACCACAAATATTATCAGGATACGCTAAAGTCTTTGTATTATATATAATTCTAGCAGCTATATGCTATGCAGGGATATTCACATTATATGCTTATATAGCTGGAGGAAAACAGGGAGTTGAAGTGTTTTGGAAAAATGCTATAGCACCTACAGTTACGGCTTTAGCAACTTGCTCTAGTGCAGCATCAATACCGGTTAATTTAGATGCTAGTAAAAAAATGGGAGTACCAAATGATATAGCAGAAACTGTAATACCTCTAGGTGCAAACATACACAAAGATGGATCTGTAATAGGTGGAGTTTTAAAGATAACTTTCTTATTTGGACTATTTGGAAGGGATATAACTAGTATATCTGCAATAATTTCTATAGTATCAGTATCTTTCTTAGTTGGAGCAGTTATGGGTGCAATTCCAGGAGGAGGTATGATGGGAGAAATGCTAATATTAAGTGTATATGGATTCTCTCCAGAGGTTCTTCCTATAATAGCAGTAATTAGTACTATAATAGATGCACCAGCTACAGTTTTAAACTCAACTGGTAACACAGTATGTTCTATGATGGTCGCTAGACTGGTAGAAGGAAAAGAGTGGATGAAAACAAAGTTAAGCTAAAATAAAAATATAATTATATATAAATTTAAAGCCTCTATTATTTAATAGAGGCTTTAAAAATGTAAGGGTACTTTTATATTAAAATTTATATATAGGTTATTAGGATATTAAACTATTATATACACTATGCAACAAAAAAGTTTTTAATTCTTACAAAATTGACATTTGATAAATGTATTTTATGTATTTATAATATTGAAGGGATAAAATTAGATTAAGGAGACATTTATGAATAAACTTCATTATTTTTTTAGAACTTCAATAGAAAGAAATAACTTTTCTAATTTTGGAGTCATACATTTAATATTGTTGGGGATAACTTTGCTAGGGATAGTAATTATTATTAATAAAAAAAGAGAAAATAGATTATTTGAATTATTTATAGGAATAGCGCTATTAATTCAACAAACAACATTATATTTATGGTACCTTAAAGGGAATTACCATTTTGTACAGGAAGGGTTGCCACTGTTTCATTGTAGGATAGCTATAATTTTGATCTCCATTGGTATGATATTTAAAAAAGATTTCATGATGAAAATGGGATCATACTGGGGCGTATTTGGAGCGATTTCAGCACTGTTATTTCCAGGGCTTGATCCATTTGTTTTTCCTCATATGACTCAATTTTCATATTTTATAGGACATATTTTGTTGCTTTGGGGATCTATATATTTACTAACTATAAAAAATGTAGGTATGAGTAAATCAGATTTTAAGAAAGTATTTATTATAACTAACTTATATCATATAGCTATGTTTAATATAAATAATTTAATAAATTCAAATTATGCATATATGAAGTCATCTCCAATTGGCATAGGAAATAAATTAAATCCAATTTTATATGGATTTATAGTTATGATGATATTCAACTCGATTCTAAGTTTAGAGTATTTTGCTCTAAATAATAAAAAAGAATCTTCAGTAGAAGAATGCTACGAAATAGAATTAATAAAAATATAAGCCTATAGAAAAAAGTTTTTGGCATATACTTAGAGTATGTAGAAAAAACTTTTCACAATTATACTAAATTTAGAATAGATAATATTAACTATACTTATTATTAGGAGAAGAATAATGCAAGAAATAAAAAATGCAATTATACTATTACTACATTTCTTCGCTTTTTTAACTTTATTTTATTTACTTTCAGAACAATACATGGT
>NZ_JAWDJM010000014.1:0-547 GCF_032465715.1 Paraclostridium sp. MRS3W1
GGTAATGGATATGCTGGTATTTGCCATCCTTTCATTGCTAATCTATCTGCTAAATCATATAATGTCCACTCTACATTAGCATTATCAACTAATCTATAACATACTATTGGTAAATTTTCTCCATTATTATAAATTTTGAATAATCCTGTTTTCTCTATTTCATCAGATAAATACATAGCTACATCTTTTGTACGTTGATGTATTTGTCTATATCCTTCAAATCCAAGTCTTAAGAAGTTATAATATTGTCCTATTACTTGACTTGCTGATCTTGAGAAGTTTATTGCCATTGTTGGCATTGATCCTCCTAAGTAACTTACTTCAAATATTAATTCTTTTGGTAAGTACTCTTCATCTTTCCATATTACCCATCCTATACCTGGGTATACTAATCCATATTTATGTCCTGATGTACTTATTGATACTACATTTTTTAATCTAAAATCCCATTCCATATCTGGATCTATAAATGGTGTAAATAATCCACCTGATGCAGCATCTACATGTATTGGTACACTTATTTTTGCTGTTTTATTGTATTCTTCAA
>NZ_JAWDJM010000015.1:0-1673 GCF_032465715.1 Paraclostridium sp. MRS3W1
CATATATGTAATATAAAAATGATAAATTTATATTTATTAAAAGGCAATAAAAAAGGAGAGAGAATTTGAAATTACTAAACAAAATATTTAAACTAATAATTTTAACAGTTACTATATGTTTGCTTATGTTTTCATATGCAAGATACATAGAGCCTTCTATGCTAAGGGTTAAAAATATAGATTTGAAAGTTAAAGATATCAAAGATTGTAGGGTTATATTTTTTACAGATACACATTTTGGGAAACTATACTCTCAAAGTAATATAGATAATATAGTTAAAAAGATAAATAATCAAAATCCAGATATTGTTATATTTGGAGGAGATCTTTTAGATAATTATGCAAGGGATTACTCTTTACTAGATACTGATAGTCTTCAGAAGAGTTTAAGTAAAATTGAAGCAAAATATGGGAAATATGCCGTGTTTGGAAATCACGATTATGGAGGTGGAGCTTCTATAGTATATGAAAAATTTATGAGTGGAGGTGGATTTAAAGTTCTAAAAAACGAAAGTTCATATATAAATGATTTAAACTTAAACATAATTGGATATGATGATTACTTGCTTGGAAATACTAAAAAATCTGATTACAAAATTGAAGCAAATAAATTCAATTTAGTAGTCACTCATGAACCAGATGTTGTAGAATTGATGACATCTTCAAGCGAGAATTTTATTTTAAGTGGGCATTCACATGGAGGTCAAGTAACTATCCCATTTCTAACAGATAAAATACTTCCAGTAGGAGCACATAAATATGTTAAAGGACTATACTCAGAAAAGAATGTAGGAATAAATGATAGTACAAAAATGTATGTCAGTAGTGGGATTGGCATGACAAGCATTCCGTTAAGGTTTTTAAATCCTCCAGAAATTGTAGTATTTAATATTTCAGCAAATTAGAATTCAGTTTTATTACATGGTAGCAAATTTTTATAGTAACTAAAAAAATCATATAACATAAAATAATATAATTGAAAAATCTAATTGGAGGATAACTATGAACAATTCAACTGAAAAAGTTATGGTGGATTTTGCAAATGGAAATATAACTGGGGAAAATTCAAAAGATGATGTTATTTTAATAGGTATTTCGCCCTATAAGGAGAGTTCTTATGTAGATGAAATAGAGATTGTTTTAAATCAAGAAAATGGAGACTCTATATCAATTGATTTTCCATATAGCGGATATGATATACAACTTTTTTTAGGTGATTTTACTGGGAATAATAGATCAGACATAATGGTAAGAGGCGGGTTTGGAGGATCTGGAGGATTTGAAATAGGGGTTATATATAAATATGAAAATGGAAAGTTAATAGAGATTTTCAATCAAAATACATTTTATGATAACAATAAGTGTCAGGCATCATATAAAGAAAACTATAAGCTAAATATTAACTGTGGAGAAAATAAATACTCATTAAATTTAGCTGCAAGACCTAAAGATTATTTAAATTTAATATATACGCCTGATGGTAAAGTTAAGCCTACATATGAACCATATGTAGATGCTCCAAGTTCTATATTACCTACAAAGCAGATATATAATAAATTTTATGAACTTATTATTTTGCAAAGAGTAGTAGGAGTGGCAAATTCAGATACTTTAGCATCAATACAAACGTTATTGAGTTTAGAAGACAGTAAAAATAATATAATATACAAAGG
>NZ_JAWDJM010000016.1:0-7315 GCF_032465715.1 Paraclostridium sp. MRS3W1
GTCTATAATATTTAACTTTAAACTTTGATTATTTGCTAAAAATAATTTTATTTTTATTGATTTTTGATATTTATCTATATTTAATTTTAACTCTTTGCTTTTCTCTAATCTAATATATAATTTACTTTCATAACACTTTTTAATCTCTACAAATGTATCTATATTTAAATTTTTAGTAGTTACTAAAATACTATCTATAAAACTTTCAATATTACTTTTTTCAATTTTTTTTACATTATCTTCAATATTTAACGATATAGAAATACTATTTAAGTTTTGGTCAAAACTATTAGATTCATTATATGTTATTTTAGTATCAGGGTATTTTGACTTTAAGGAATCTATACTATAGCTGTTTAATTCTTGATTATCTAGAATTTTAAATGCTAGATAGTCCTTTATTATATCTATAGAATTATCCATTTTTTCATAAATTGATAATATTGACTTCCCATATTGGACTGTAATTGGATATTTTATAAATTTCACCTCCCAATTAATCATTCTAATAAAATATATATGTGCTTATTTTTAATGAATGATAGTTTTATATCTATTTTAAAATAAAAAACCATCTAAATATACTTATAAGCATCTTTAGATGGTTTTTTCATCGACTTTATGACTATTTTGAAGGTAAAATTTCTATCCAATAATTATCTGGATCTGCTATAAAATATATACCCATATCTTTGTTTTCAAAACAAATGCATCCCATTTCTTTATGTAAATTATAAGCTGCATCAAAATCATCAACTCTTAATGCTAGATGGAACTCATTATCTCCTAAATTATATGCTCTATCCCATTCTTTAAGCCATGTTAGTTCTAACGTATGTGTAGTTTCTCCATCTCCTAAGTAAGATAGTATAAAACTTCCATCTTTTGCTTCATGTCTTTTTACTTCTTTAAGCCCAAGTGCCTTTTCATAAAACTCTAAACTTTTTTCTAAATTTAATACGTTTATATTATTGTGACAAAATCTAAATTTCATATATAATCCTCCCTATATAAATTAATAATTGCTTATTTAATTATACTAATATTAATTTATATTATAATCAAGTACTTACTAAAAAGTTAGTATTATGTTAAATTGTTTTATAGGTTAAAATATACTAAAGATCCAATAAAGGTTGTGATAATTTTGATTATTAGAGATGATAAAAAGTATGTTTGTAAATTAGATTTGGCTTTTGAAGTAATTAGAGGAAAGTGGAAAGTAATAATTCTATGTCATTTACTAGAAGGTCCTAAGCGTTTTTTAGAGCTACAAAGAATTACTTGTGGTGTAAGCCATAAAGTTCTAAATGAAAAATTAAAAGAAATGGAAAACGATGATTTAATATGTAAATTAGTATACGATGAACTTCCACCTAAAGTAGAATACTATTTGACAGAAAAAGGCAATGATTATGCAAAAGTACTTCAGAGTATAGAAAGTCTTGGAGATAAGTATTTCGACATATAAAAAGGAATCAATTAAGATAATTGATTCCTTTTTCTCTTTATATTAATTTATCATCTTTTAATAATTTTAGTAAAGTTGGATTTAAATTAAACTCTTTTATAAGATTATCAACTTCTTTCATTGCTCTCTCTTTCTTTTCTTGTGAAATAGAACCTTTAGAAGCTCTTATTAAAATATTTTTAGGCGAATGTGCTATATCTATAAATTCAAGAATTTGTGTTTTATATCCTAATGCTTCTAATAAATTTCCTCTAACCGCATCTGTCATAAGAGCTGATACTCTTTCCTTTATAATCCCATACTTTGTTAATATCGAAAACTCATCAGAATTTATCTGTTCATTAAATTCATGCTGACAACAAGGCACTGAGAAAATCATTTTTGTATTCCACTTCACAGCATTATAAAGTGCATAATCTGTAGCTGTATCACATGCATGTAAAGTTATAACCATATCCACATTATCAGTGTACTTATATCCATTTATATCTCCAAGTTCAAATTTTAAATTTTGATAATTATATTTTTGAGCTATATCATTACATTTTTTTATAACATCTGCTTTTAAATCTAACCCAATCATTTTTACATTTATTTTTTTTATCTCAACAAAATAGTAGTAAAGTACAAATGTTAAATATGATTTTCCACATCCAAAATCTAATATAGTCAATTCTTTATAATCATTTTTCTTTATCTCATCATCAATTATTTCAATAAATCTATTTATTTGTTTATACTTATCGTATTTAGATTTAACTACTTTTCCCTCTTTTGTAAATACACCTAAATCTATTAAAGGCTGTATTAACATACCTTCTTTAAGTATATAATTTTTTTCTCTATTATGACTTTTATTTACTAAGTTTTCATTACTGCTTTTTTTCTTACCTAGAAATACCTTACCTTTCTTAGATATTTTTAAATCATAATTAGTATTTTCAGACCAAGCAGCTACTTGTTTATAATTCTCAAAAGTCATTTCAAATAATTTTGTTTCTATCATTTCTAACTCTATATTTTCATGAAAAACTTGCTTATCTGTATATTTTTCTATCTGATAGTATTCTTTATTATTTTTTTCCTTTAATTCAATATTAATTTTATTATATTTAACATCTTTATTTAGCTTATTACTAATAACAACTTTTAAAAGCTTTTCATTTGTTATTTCTTTAATCTTAATTTTTAATTCTTCCATAATGTCACACCTTATCATTTCTAATTTTAGTTTTTGATACAACAAATACTATTATATATTACAACTCTAATAAGTTAAACTATTTTGTATAAATGTATCTATTATTATTTCAATCAATAATGTATATAAAATAAAAAGTAGAGTACTAAAATAAATTAATACTCTACTTTATTTTTAAACCTTTACTTTCTTCTTTTATTGAAAGTACTTGCTGCTAATCCTATAGTTGAAATTGTAAATAACCCTATATACGGTAACATACTATTATCATATGTTTGTGGACTATTTGAATTTTTTGATTCATAACTAGTCTTATTATCAGAGCTATTTATTTTATCTTTTTGACTATCATCTTTACCTTGATTTGAACTAGTTATATTTTCTTCATTCTTTGAGTTAGAATCATCTTTTTTAATTTCCTCTACAACTATAGGATCATTTGTAACTATTTTACTTATTACTTGATTATTGTCTTTTATTTCAAATGGATACATCTTGTTATCTATTCTATATCCTTCTGGTGCTTTTGTCTCTTGGTAATAGTAGTTTCCATATCCTAAGTTATCGAATTCTGCTTTTCCTTCTTTATTTGTCATAGCTTTCGCTACTTCTTTTTTGTTGCTATCAAATATAGTAAACTCTGTATTTGCTAATACTTTCTTACTATCCTTTGAATCTGTTTTTGTTATTTCTATTTTTCCTATTATCTTATCATCTGATACTGTCTTACTTACTACTTGATTATTATCTTTTATTTCAAATGGATACATCTTGTTATCTATTGTGTATCCTTCTGGTGCTTTTGTTTCTTGGTAATAGTAGTTTCCATATCCTAAGTTATCGAATTCTACTTTTCCTTCTTTATTTGTCATAGCTTTCGCTATTTCTTTTTTATTGCTATCAAATATTGTAAATTCTGTATTTGCTAGTACTTTTTTACTATCCTTTGAATCTGTTTTTTGTTATTTCTATTTTTCCTTTTATTGCATCATCTTTTGCTACTTTACTTATTAATTGATTATTATCTTTAATCTCGAATGGATACATTTTACTATCTATTGTGTATCCTTCTGGTGCTTTTGTTTCTTGGTAATAGTAGTTTCCATATCCTAAGTTGTCAAATACTACTTTTCCTTCTTTATTTGTCATAGCTTTCGCTATTTCTTTTTTATTGCTATCAAATATTGTAAATTCTGTATTTGCTAATACCTTTTTACTATCTTTTGAATCTGTTTTTGTTATTTCTATCTTTCCTTTTATTGCATCATTTTTAACAACTAAGTTGATATCTGAATCGGAATCTAATTTTATTTCAAATTGTATAGGATCAGTATTTAAAATGTATCCTTGTGGTGCCTTTTTTTCAACCGCTTTATATTTACCTGGTGAAAGCTTTAAATTAGCTATTCCGTCTTTACCTGTTGTTACACTTGTTATCTTGCTTCCACTTAAATTTTGAATTTCAAATACAGCACCTTCTAATACTTTTTTTTCATTATCTGAATCAACTTTTTTAATAGTTGCATTGTGATCAGATTGTGTATTTAGTATATTTCCTAAATCTACAGTAGTCCCTATTTGATTTTCATTTATAATAATTTTTATCTCTTTACTATCTAAGTTATATCCTTTAGGAGCTTTCGTCTCTTTTAAATAATATACTCCTGGATTATCTATTGAGTGTGATAGTATTCCATTTGAATCACTATTTAATGTAGCTATAACCTTTTTATTACTGTCCATTAAATTAAAAGTTGCTCCTGAAAGTGGTGATTTTGTTGTACTATCAATTTTTTTTGCAGTAAATCTATAACCTTTTTTCGTTTCAACTTTATTAGTTGTAGAGTTGTTTATCTTTGCAACATTAGTTACAGTTTTTCCATCTTCTACTTTAGAAAAATCCGTTTTTATTTTTACTTGAAGTGGTTCTCCATATTCTATCTCTTTTTTATCATTGGTAATTTTTATAGTATTGCTTTCTTTATCAATGTTTACATTAAAGTGTTCTGGAGTATCAACCCCTAAAATTTCAACTGCTGGATCTAACTTATCTGTTAAATTTAAATACCCCTTATCAAAATATCCATAACAATCAAAATCAATTGTGTAATTTACTATTTGATTATCACCTTTTTTAATTAATGTCTTATCTACTTTTTTTCGTGCATTTATAGCCCCTGCATTCATTTCATATCTTACAACATTTTGAACATCTTTAGATGTATTATCATAACTTAATTTTGCTTTATTTGTGTAAACCTTTTGTCTCTGTGTAACTTCTAAGTCATAATAAATTAAATAATGCTTATCTGTATTCCCTATATTAACAGTTAGCTTATTATTTTCAAATTTTATCTTATCTTTCATTTTATCTGTTACCCATTCAAAGTTATCAGATATATCATATGTACCTACCATAATGCTTCCATCTACTAATTTCATTCCATCTGGAATGTTATCTTCAATAATTGCATTTGTTACACTTTGATTATTAGGATTTATATCAAGTATATATTTAACCTTATTGTCATTAAGATTCACTATATTTATTGTATTTCCATTCTCATCTTTTGCTGTCTCATTAGTTCTACTGTATTTAGTTAACATCTTACCATCGTCTTTAGGTTTTACTATTGCTTTTGATGATAATGTTTCATCATGTTTAATTAAATCAACAACATTATCATAACGTTGCATATTTTGCTTTATTATAACACTATAACTTACTCTGTATTTGTTATAAGTAGTCCCAAAATTTACATTGACTGAATTGTTTTGCGTATTTATCTTTCCTTGAAAATCTTCTGTTACATCTTTCTCTGGTTGTCCATATTGTGTTTCATAAATTGTTACAGAATCTTTAACTAACTCCATTCCGTCAGGAATAGTATCCTTTATATATGAATTATACATAGTTGCATACTTTTCATTAACATATATACTATATTTTACTTTTTTACCTATAACAGGGTTGTTTATATTGTTTATTAATGTTCCATTTTCATAACCATCATATCCATCTGGATTATCAACAGTTTTATAAATTTGTCTATCAGTTACAGTAGGAGGATCTACTGGCGGTTTTTCATCTGGAGGAACTATTTCCACATCAATATATTGAACTGTCCCATTTAAATTAACTTCAACTCTTTGTGTTGTGTTAGTTTCAACATTTTTAGCTGTAGCCTTTACACTCATGTATCCACCTATTGCATCATTTGCGCCTTCACTAAACACAGCTGTAACAGTTGTTCCATCTACGTTTACGCTTTTAAAGTGTTCTGGTGGATATTTAGGTTGAATATTTTCAAATACATCCGGCAATTTAAATGTTATTGTGTCTCCTGCTTTTATACTCCCTGGCCCATTTAACGCCTCGTAATTTAAATTAAACTCAACTTGTTCCCCTGATTCCAATTTTGTCTTGTTGCTTGTTAATGTCAACTTAACATTATTGTTTTCAGCAAATACTGTCATCCCTGGAGATACAATGTTTAGTATTAGATTTAATATCACAATCATACTAAGCATTCTATATCTTTTTTTTGTTCTCACAAAATCACCTCGTCTTAATTTTTTATAAAAAAAGGCTATATTTATATTCAATAAATATAGCCGGTTGCACCACTAACTCCGTATCCCCCAGGTGCCCACATACAGGGTATACTTCTTCATCTCTATCTTTCTTAATTTTTTATAATCTAAATAAAAAAGGCTATATTTATATTCAATAAATATAGCCGGTTGCACCACTAACTCCGTATCCCCCAGGTGCCCACATACAGGGTATACTTCTTCGTTTCTATTTTTTTAATTAACTTTCATAATTATAGCGTATTTTGACATTTTTTGCAATTATATCTTGTTATCTCTTCTTACCTTTACTAATTTTTTCTTTATATTTATTTGTTTATAATCTTTCAAAAATTTCTCACCTTTATAATTTAGTAAGTCAACATATGAATAAAGGTCATGAACTTCAATTACTCCTATATCTTCATTGTTTATTCCTTTTATATTGCTAAATGTCCCTACTATATCTATAATTCTTATTTTTTTCTTTTTACCCGCATTTAAATATATTCTTGTTACTTCACTATGAATTTTCTCTTTATTGTTTACTTTCCTTCTGTTTTTAAAAATTGCCGCTGAGTTTTGTTCGAACTCATATTTGCCACTTTTTATTTTATCTCTTGTTATATCTTCTAAAACATTTATATCATACCCTATATATTCTTTTATTTCATCTATATATTTCCTATCTTTCTCACTTACTATAGTCACTGCTTTTCCATATCGATCATGCCTTCCAGTCCTACCTATTCTATGTACGTAATTCTCCTTGTCCCTAGGAACATCATAATTGATTACTAAGGATATATCGTCTATGTGAATCCCTCTACTAGCTACATCTGTACTTACTAATACATTATATTTTCCATTTTTTAAATCTTTAATGGTAAATATCCTTTTATCTTGAGACATATCACCATGTAATTGTTCTACTAAAAACTTATCTTTTTTCATCTTCCTATATAATTCAGATACTCTATCTTTGGTATTCAAAAATATGATTGTTGTTTCAGGTTTTAAAGTATATATAATATTTTTTAAAGTTTCATATCGATTTTCCTCATTAGAAT
>NZ_JAWDJM010000017.1:0-9306 GCF_032465715.1 Paraclostridium sp. MRS3W1
TCCCTAGTCTTTCACAAAATTCATCCTCAAACTCAGGTAATTTCCCAAATCTAATTTTAGAATTAAAGTCTATATCTTTTTTAGAAATTTCATTTATTCTTTTAAGTCCTTTTATTGTAGTATCTTCACTTATATCCATTCCATCTTTTTCTTTATTGAATGAATAATTTATTATTGTCTCACAAGGTTTTTTAAAATCTATTATAAATCCTATGTCAGCTTCCATTTTTTCTGCAAATGTATCATATGCAATCTTTGCTAAAAACTTCTCCATAGATTTTCTTTTGCTATCTTTGTCTTTATTATTTCCACTGAAATTTTTATAAACAGATAGTAATTGATTATCTATAAGTGTTAAATTTGTCTTTATTGATGCAAATACATCACTTAAAAACTTATCCATCATAACATATGCATTATTCTTGTAAATAACATTATGTTCTATTTCACTCCAAAAAATATTAACCATAGATTTTATCTGGATTTCAAAATTTATTTTATTATCTCCATATAAAAACAATCCATCGATTCTATATATTTCAAATCCATTTTTTTGTTTTCTTGGTTGGTCTTTGTCTAATCTAATTCTTATATTTTCATTTTCTTCATTATAGTAATATATATGATCTTCACTTATATTGAAATATGATTTTAAAAGCTTATATATATTTCTTTCTTCCTCTATGAACCTACACTCTAATCTTACTCCAATTAAATCTGATAGATTATGTATTAACATTTTAGGTGTTTTATATTTATTTAAATATTTGTTTCTTATAATTTTCTCTCTTAAGCTGTATTCACTCTTTACTCTTGAATTGACATTTAAGTATTCTTGTTCGTTAATATTTAATATGCCTTCAAAATATTTTACTAGTTCTTCTGATAACATGTGAAGCGTTGGTGTTATATCATTTAACAATTCTACAGCTTCATCAATGTATTCAAATTCTCTCAAACTCATAATAAGTTCTCCTTGGCGTCTTTTTTATATAACTAAATTTTACACAAAAACTCAAGTTTAAGCAAATAACGAAATTGTAATTTTATTTAAGTTATTACTTTTTATACGCTCTAGTACCTTTTCTAAAGTAAAAAATAACGGAGAAAAATATAGTCAATAACTCAGCAATAGGTATTGCTAACCATATACCATTTAAGCCTATGAACTTAGGCAATATAGTAATTGTCGCTACTACAAACACTAAAGATCTAAGAATAGATATTATAGCAGATACCTGTCCATTCCCTATAGCTGTAAAATAACCTGACATAAAAATATTTGTTCCTATTATTAAAAATCCATATGAAAATAATTTTATACCTGATGTAGCAATAGTATAAACCTCTAAGTCATTAGTAAATATAGCTATTATATACTTACCTCCAATTATAGAAATTAAAAAGATAACTATAGAACTCCATCCAATTGTTACAAAACTATGTTTTAAACTTTCTTTTATTTTTTCTTTATTTTTAGCCCCAAAGTTATAACTAATCATAGGTCCTATGCCAACTGCAATTCCAAAATATACAGCTATAAAGAAGTAGTAGATATATATTATTATAGACATTGCCGCAACACCATTTTCTCCGCTAAAAGTTAATATACTTTTATTGAATAAAAATGTAGTTATACCTGTTGATAATTCTGTAAACATCTCTGAACTACCATTATAACAAGAATTAAATAGTTCTTTAAAATTAGCTTTTGGTTTTGTAAATTCTAAATTCGAATTATTTCCTTTGAAATAAATTATTCCTATTATCCCTGAAATAGTTATGGCAATATATGTTCCTAATCCAGCACCTAAAATTCCCATATCAAACACTACTATAAATAAAAAATCAAAAACTATGTTTAAAACTAATCCTAGTGAAGACATTAAAAGAGATACTTTAGGGCTACCATCTACCCTAGCATAGTATTCAAAGTATAACTTTAACATCATTGGAATAGTCATAAGTACAGTTACAATCCCATATGTTTTTGCGTATGGATATAATATATCAGTTGTTCCTAAGAATCTAAGTATAGGATCCAAAAATATTACTCCCAAAATAGTAAGTACTACTCCTATAGAAATTAAAACTACTGTTACAAATGAAAATAACTCATTAGCTCCTTGTATGTTTTTTTCCCCAAGCTTTATACCCACTAAAGCTCCAGATCCCGTAGCTAACATAACTGCAATACCAAATACTACACAAGTTATAGGTATTATAATATTTATTGATGCCAGTGCATCTGAGTTTACATATCTCGATACGAAAAATCCATCTATAGTAGTATAAAATGATAGAAATATCATTGTTATGATGGATGGAAATACATATCTTAAAAACTCCTTGTAATTTTGTTTTTTCGCAAATACTTCTTCCATTTTTTCACCTCTATATTTTTTAAATAATTGATATTACTTGACATTATTAATTGTGAAGGATATAGTAACTATATTGTCAATGGAATTTTAAAATAAAATTTGAGGTGATATATTTGAATTTTACTGTAGGCGAATTAGCAAAGTTAAATGGAATGAACAAACAAACGCTAATATATTATGATAATATAGATTTATTTAAACCTAAAGTTGTTGATGAAAGTAACGGATATAGATACTACACTTCTGATCAATTAGAAGTTTTAGATAGTATATTAGTTTTAAGAGAACTCGGAATTCCTATAAAAGAAATTAAAGATTTTTTAATTAAAAGAGATGACAACAAAGCATTAATTCTTCTAAAAGAACAAAAAATCAAGTTGCAATCTCAACTTAAAAATTTGAAAAAAAGTATAGCAAGGCTTGAGAATAAAATAGAAACAATAGAAAGCTTAAATGAATATGATGATAAAGTTTACTTTCAAGAATTACAATCTGAATTTATCATTACACAAAAAGTAGAAGGACCTTTTCAACTTTTACAAACTGATATCGCATTTAAAAAATTGTTAACTATTGTTAATAAAAATAAATATCCATACAACTACCAAGTAGGTACAATAATATCGTTAGAAAATTTACTTAGCAAAAACTATACTACTGCTCATTCCGTATTTTTCCCACTACATAATAAATTAAGTGCTCCAAATGTTTTAAAAAAAGCTGAAGGGCTTTATGCTATAACTCTTCACAAAGGAGAATATAAAGACGTAGGAAAAACTTACGAAATACTAATAGATACTATAAATAAAAATGGTTATGAAATGACAGGACCTTCTTTTGAATATGGTATTTTAGATAGTTTAACATCTTATAGTTCAAAAGATTATATAACAAAAATATCTATACCAATAAAAAAGCTTTAGCAATTTTTAAAAATCGCTAAAGCTTTTTTATTTCCATTTTTCCAAAACCTCTAACATAAATTCCTTTATGTCTATATTGTAAACTTCTTTTAAATAATCTCCATTAAAAACTTCTCTTGAACTTCCATAACAAACTATCTCTCCATGATTTAATAAACAAACTGCATCACTAAAATAGTGAACTAAGTTTAAATCATGTAAAACTCCAATAACAATTTTATTGTTATCTTTTGCCCATTTGGATAAATGTTCTAATAACTCAATTTGGTATTTTAGGTCTAGATGATTAGTAGGTTCATCTAATAATATAACGTCTGGATCTTGAGCAATTGTTCTTGCTAAAAATACTCTTTGTAACTGTCCACCACTTAATTCATTTATGGTTTTATCTTTTATATCACTTAATCCTACCTTTTCAATACAATCTAATACTATTTTTTTATCTTCTTTGCTTAAAGAATTAAATACTCCCGTTGAATGTGCATATCTACCAAGTGCTACAGTTTCATATATGGTGTATGGAAAATATATTTGAGTTATCTGACTCATAAGTCCTACTTTTTTTGCTAGATTTTTCCTTGAAAAATTACAAACTTCCATACCATCGATAGTTATACTTCCTTTATATTTTATTATATTAGCTATAGATTTCAAAAGCGTACTTTTTCCACATCCATTGGGTCCTACTATGCAAAGATTTTTTCCTCTTTCAACTTTAAAATTAACATTTTTTATAACATCAACGTCTTCATAACCACAATAAAGATTTTTTACTTCTAACATGTCATCACTTCTTTCCTTTGCTAAAATACACATATGCAAAGAATGGTGCACCTATAATTGCTGTAATAGCTCCTACTGGAAGCTCTGCTGGGGATACAATTGTTCTGGCAATTAAATCTGTTATAACCATAAGTGATCCTCCAAATACAAAAGACATAGGTATTACATATTTATGTTTTGATCCAAATACCCTTCTTACCATATGTGGCGCTATTAAATCTACAAACCCGATTGTTCCACTTAATGCTACTGCACTTCCCGTTAAAATGGCTGAGTGTATAAATAAATGTTTTTTAACCCTATTTGTATCTACACCTACTGCCTTTGCCTGTTCTTCTCCAAATGTTAATATATCCATTTCTTTTGTGTATCTTAAAATTCCAATAACACCTATAATTAAAAATGGAATTAAAACTCTCACATATGACCATCCCTTCATAGAGAAGCTCCCCATTTGCCAAAGACTTATACTTTTTATATCTTCACTAAAAAGTGCTGTAAGTGTTGTTAGCAATGCATTTACAAAAAGCGAAAAAACCATACCCGCTAGTATAATTGTATTATTAGCCATAGTTTTATCTATTTTAGAAGAAAAAACTATAACTCCATATACTGTTATCAATCCACATAAAAAACCTATTAATGGCAATGTCAATTGCCCGAGAAATGGTATAGATATTCCAAGAACTATAACTAATCCAGCTCCTAAAGATGCTCCTGACGATACCCCTAAAGTATAAGGAGATGCCAATTCATTTTTAAGTATTGACTGAACTACCGATCCACTAACTGCCAAACATCCTCCAACCATAAAGGCTAATAATACTCTTGGTAGTCTAAGTGACCATATAATAGATATATCTTTTGCCTCTATCCCTTCTCTTAATGGTAAATTTATAACCTTATTTAAAATTATACTCATAGTATCTAATATATGAATATTGGAACTCCCTATGGAAGTTCCAATACTGATTATAAAAAATACTAGAGGTATAGATAAAATCGCTAAAGTTTTATTTTTGTTTTGCGTACGCATCTGGATTTATGTACTCTGCCATTTGTTTTAACGCTTTTACTACATTTTGAGATGGTCTTGATGATGCATTTGTATCAATTAAGTATACTTGTCCATTTTTAACTGCATTTACATTTTTCCAGCCTTCACGCCCTTTTATATCTTTTACTGCATCTTGAACGTAATTTACATTAGTTAATATTACATCTGGATTTTTTTCTATAACTGATTCCTCACTAGGTGATATCCAAGCTTTTTGGTCAACGAAGATATTTTCTCCACCTACTAACTCAATCATTTCATTTAAAAATGTTCCATTCCCAAAGCTATATAGATTTGGAGCTGGGCCAATTTCAAAATAAACTTTCTTTTTGTCTTTTATTGTTTTTCCTATTTTAGCTATTTCATTAACTTGAGATTTCATATTATCAACAATTTTTTGTCCTTTTTCTTTTGTCCCAGTTATATCAGCTATAAACATTATGTCATCGTATATACCTTGTATGCTATCACTACTTGGTATATATGCAACACTTATACCAGCCTCTTTAGCTACTTTAAATGGATCTTCACTATTTCCCGTTTTATTATGTCCTGATGCTATAATCATATCTGGCTCTAAAGATACTATAGCCTCAGCATCCGGATTTGCAAAATCTATTAATTTTATATCTTTAGGTAATCCAGGTATATCAGCTGAATATTTATCAACAGCTACTAATTTATCTGCAAGTCCTAATTCAACTAGTACTTCTGTATTAGATGGAGCTGTAGATATTATTCTTTCTGATTTTTTAGGAACTGTAAAATCATTTCCCTCTCTATCTTTTACTACTATTTCTTTTTTGCCGCATCCTACGGCCGCCAGCATAACTACTAAAAAAGCAGTTATTAATGTTAAAATTCTTTTTTTCATTTTCATTCTCCTTACTTATAATTTCTACTTATAAATTCAGTTTCTTGTATTCCTTCATCTTTATTAAGCTTTATAGCTAGTACAAAAAAATACCCAGATAACAGATTTGCAAAATCAAATAATAACTCATCTACATCATTTCCATTTTCTTTATGTCTATGTAATAACCTTACTAATCCTTTGCACTTTGTTCTTATAATATGTGCATAGCTTCCACAAACCCCTCCTTGAGGTAAAACAAATTTATTAAAAATACCTTTTATCTCATCTTGGTAAGATAGTGTTCTAGATTCTAACCATTTTAACTCATCATTTGTTAAGCTTACAAATGTTCTAAGTGATGCATTCATGTGATATACAAGTTCATTTATCTCACTTAATTCTTTTTTTAAATTTTCATCAACTATAAAAGCTCTTAGTAATCCTATTGTACTTGATATTTCATCTGTAAATATTTCATAGTCACATCTTAAATCATCTGGTTTATCATATAAAAATGGATATGCTAAATATTTTGACATTTTTTCATTCCTTTCGTGTTGATTTTACATAACAATGATATAATTCTATTTTTTTTATCTAATTCCTTTTATTGAAAATTATTTGAAAAATAAATAATTTTCAATAAATTAATTATAAAAACTTAAGTAAAACCTATTTTTATACAAGTTTATATCAATAGTTTTTCAATTTAAAAAGGCATACTCAGAGAGTATGCCTTAATCTATTCGTGTATAATCGCCTTTATCCAACCCTCAGAAGATAATTAGCCTTTAAGCATTGGCAGGTATCCCGGCTTAGCTTCATTCTACTCTCAATCCTTCCCAATTTCTCAGTGGATACTTAGATTTCGTCAGCTTTACGGTTACTGGGGTAGCTTAGAATTTACATCTAATTCCCTATTAAGTCTATTGACACCTAATACTTACTATTTAATTTTCATATTGTTATATAGTCCATTATACAACAATATGAAATAATGTTCATTATATATTTCTAATTTGGTAAAATAAAATTACTATCTGTTTCTTCTACTTCTTATAAAATCTATTATAATGTATAAAACAATTAATGCAGTTATGATCATCACTATATCCATTATCATAGGGCTAATTCCCATTCTATACCCCATATATCTAAATGGATTATATCCTCCAAATCCAAAAAATCCTCTACCATATGCTGGTGGTATGTATGTTCTTCTACTAGATCTACCACCATAGTCATCATAATCATCATTTTTTTTATTTTTAGAATTTGAAGTATCGTTTTGATTAGATTTAGAGTTTGTATTTGGTTTAGTACTAAAACTTCCTGAATCAGGCTTTGTTGTGCTTGATTTTGGTTTTGTAGTATTATTATTTGAATTATTGCCAGTAGTTCCTTCATTTATTGTTGCTTCAGGTTTTGGCTTAGTGCTAAAACTCCCCGAATCAGGTTTTGTTGAACTTGGTTTTTGCTTTGTATAGCTACTACTTGATTTACTAGATCCAGAGCTTGGTTTGCTAGAGCTCGAACTCGATTTAAAACTACTTGAACTCGGCTTAAAACTACTTGAGCTTGATTTAAAACTACTACTTGATCTACTTGAACTATGTGAACTATGCGAAGAACTACCTCTAGATACTTGATATTCAACCTTTGAAGTTGCATTTTTATTTGAAGTTGCATATGAATTTTCTATTGCAAAAGTAAATGCACAAGTTATAGAAAATATAAATATAGTTAGAAAAAGAGTTATATTTCTTTTTAATTTATTCATTATACATTTAACCCCATTTCTATGAACTTATTGTATAATCTATCCAAATTAGATGTGTCATCCCCATTTATTACTGAATCATAACTCTCTTCCCCTTTAAATTTAAAATACTCTAATAGTTGTTGATTGTCTTTATCTTTACTATCTACCAAATATACATATCTACTTAATGCTTCATCTTGTATTTCTATTAAGTATCCTTTAACATCAAACTTGAATTCTTCATCTCCATTATATAAAGTTACTATATCTGTAGATTTTGTAAATACAAATTTTTTCTTATCACAATCATACGTGTATTCTAATTCTCTACAGTTTATACATCTATTAAAATTACACTCATTTACGCAATTAATACACTTACACATTTTACATTTATCTAACTTATTTATAGACTCTCTTTTATCTCTAGTTAAATAAGACTGTATTTCATCTTCTATATTATTTTTCTTTTTAAATAGTTTAGAAAATATATTCTTATCTTCATTTTTTTCTTCTTTTTCTAAATCATTTAAAAAAGCTATATACCCTGACAAATCATCTAACTTTCTTATAAAAACCCTTTTTCTTAATTCTTCACTACTTAATATTTGCTTTAAATCATTTGCTGCAAAGACTAAGTCTGTGTACATTTTATCGTATTTTTTCTTTTCATTTAAAATTCTTTCGTCCATACTATACCTCCTAAAAAAAATTAACAAATTAAATATTAATATAACTATATTCTATAAGTTATCCACAAACATTAGTTAAATATAATTCCCTAAGCGTAAAAATAAGGTAGATAGCTTTTAACCATCTACCTTTAGTAGTATATCTATTTATTCATTTCTCTTTTTATTCTCTCTAGTTCATCTTCAACTTTAGAATCAACCACTGGTGAATCATTTATATACTCATCAAGCATATCATCTTCACTCTTTGTTTTCATAGTTTCTAAAGCTTTACCATAACTTTCTTTTTCTTGTACTTTCTTTTCAAGTTCATCTAAGTTTATACCATGATCATCACTTAATCCTGATAAAGTTTCATTGATCTCATTATTTATTTCTGCTACATCAAGTCTAGTAGCTAATTCTTGTTTTTTAGACTTCATTTTAGATATTTCAAGCTCTAATTCTTCTATTTTGAATTTAATTTCTTGTATTTTTTTATCTTGAGCTTCTATTCTAGCTACAGTTTGATTTAATTTATCTTGCATTTCTAATTTTTGTTTTACAAAACCTTGAGCTTTCTCATTATCTTCTTTTAATAATGCTGCTTTTGTAGCTTGCTCATATTTTTCTATTTTCTCTTCTAATGATTTTTTCTCATTTCTTATGTTATCTACTGATGCTATAAAGTTTGCACATTGCTTTTTTGCATCTTGAAGTAATTTTTCTTTTTTAGTTATTGATAAATCTAACATTTCTATTGGATCTTCATGCTTTTCTATAGCTTTATTTGCCTTAGCTTCCACAACATTTTTTAATCTTTTAAAAAATCCCATTTAGATAGTCATCTCCATTCATATTTTTTATATA